>JBKCOM010000161.1:0-71277 GCA_046309775.1 Flavobacteriales bacterium | reverse complement strand
CTGTACATTGCCGCGGACGTTACTCAATTCCACAGCCTTTTGCTTGAATTCTTTGCTGTAATTTTTTCTTTCTTGTTTCATGATGTTAAGGTATTAAAATCCTCCTTAACTTAGTGTCCGGACAAACGTAGCAAATCCAGTGTTCTCGGCTGGGATGAGCACAAGGCTATTTCTTTCTTTCAGTATCATCCAGATTTCCTTGCAAGCAATAAGTACATTCATCTAATTCCGAAGACAGGAATCATTGAGCGCGTTAAGGAAGTCCAAGTATTTAGAAAATATAACAGTGAAACCTTCAGAGGATTGCCGCCTATGTTTGCTGATTCGCTTCCGGATATGTTTGGTAATATCATATTCAAATCGTGGTTAGAAAGCAGCAACAGGAATTTTGAAAATATTTCCGTAATCGAACAATTAGCCTATGTTTCGGATCGGGGGATGGGTGCTTTCGAGTACAAACCAAAAAAGGAAATACCGCCGTCGACCACTATCAATATTGAGGAGATTGTTCAAGTTCTTAGAAAGGTTTTGGATTTAAAAAGCAGAACATCTGCTAAAAAGTTAAACGAGGAATCATTACTAAATGTCTTCAAGATTGGAACATCCGCCGGTGGAGCGAGACCTAAAATATTGATAGCTGAAAGCAAGACTGACGGAACGATTATTCCAGGGGATATCAACTATTCTAAAGATTACGAACATTATTTGATTAAACTAAATGTTGATGATGAATATGAGTACAAGAGAGAAATAATAGAGTATTCCTACTATTTGACTTTAGTCCAGTGCGGAATAAATATGATGGATTCGAAATTAATTGATAACCGACATTTCGCCACAAAGCGTTTTGATCGCATTGGTGGAGAGAAGATGCATGTTTTCACTGCAACGGGTGTCACGGGCTGGGACTATAAAGATCCGATTAAATCTACATACGAGAATTTATTTGACTTGTCACTTTTCCTAAAGTTACCTCATGCTGAAATAGAAGAACTCTTTCGCAGAATGGTTTTTAATATAGTATTTGCAAATAGCGATGATCACTTGAAGAATCACAGTTTCATCTATGATAAGCATCGGGACTGCTGGAATCTTGCTCCTGTTTATGATGTGACTTATTCTCTAAATCCCTTGATGAATTACAAGAAAACATCACGCGCATTATCTGTAAATAATAAGAGGGTAAACATTACTTTAGAAGACGTCAAATACATTGCTCAAAAGTATACGATAAGAAATTATTCAGCGATAGTTGAAGAAGTGCAAAGTGGCATTTCATTTTGGAAGAAAAGTGCTAAAGAATTGGGTGTCTCAAAGAAAATCATCGATGGCATTGCTAGAGATTTTATTATATTGCGGTAGTTGATGATTAAGAAATAACTCTTATAAACATGTTTAAACTTTTCGGAAAAAAAAACTCCTTTACTCCTACTGTTACACAAGAAGACAAGGATTGGGTGGAAAATAGTTTTCTTTGGCTCATTGAAAACTTCGGGTTGGAGAGACTTAATGAGCAGCCCTTCATTATTCCAAATAGTGAAAATTTCGCATATACCAATCTTAAAGATCCAAATCAGTTCCAGCAATTATTCGAACAGATATGTGGTTGTTGGGATTTGAATCCTACGGATATTTCCATAGAAATTTTCGATGATATTATAACGAAGCAATGGAGCACTGGTATTAAATCAGAGAATGCGAAGAGCATGATCGGCGTTTTCGAAAGAACTAACGATGCTAATGAAAAACCATTCAGGATTCAATTGGCATCGTCAAATCTTGAAACACCAGATCTGCTGATTGCTGTGCTCGCCCATGAACTCGCTCATGTGAAACTGTTGGGCGGTAACTACTTGAATGGTACCGAATCCGACATGGAGCCGCTCACAGATTTAACCGTCATGTTTTTTGGATTTGGAATTTTCGTTGCGAATACTGTTGAGTCAAATGATGTCAGATGGATGCGGAGAACAGGATATCTGCCAAATCAAATTATTAGCTATGCAAACGCCCTAATCTGTTATATTACTGAGTTTAATACTGACGGAATAATACCATATCTTAATCTGAACACGAAGGCGCTATTCCAAAAGGATGTGGATTTTTTATTCAATACAAGGAATACCTTGCTCACCGGGGATATGATGGCAGCTTACGATAAGAAATTTAAGATAACGGGAGAAATTGAAAAGGCATTTGAGGCAAGAGATTTTGATAAGGCTATTGACTTGAGCAATATACTTCTTCATAGTAATGCAAAGGATACTTGGGCTTATTGCAATATCGGCTACGCTTTGCTACAAAAAAGGGAGTATAGGAGAGCAATTGAGTTTTTCAATCAAGT
Source organism: Flavobacteriales bacterium (assembly GCA_046309775.1). Lineage (GTDB taxonomy): Bacteria > Bacteroidota > Bacteroidia > Flavobacteriales_D > Sanyastnellaceae > JAIXWP01. The sequence continues at coordinate 68,933 of JBKCOM010000161.1, read as the reverse complement.
TATTGATATAGATCCATATTGGGATTACCCATATAACAACCGCGGCTATTGCAAGTTGCAGATGGGAGATTTAGATAATGGCGCTGTGGATATTTTTCACGCATTTGAAATGAATCCACAAAACTCATTTGCTTTGAGAAATATTGGCATCTACTATTTATTCATTGATGATTTGGAAAAATCTCTAGAAAGTCTACTAGAATCGGAGAGGTTAGATCCGAAAACAGATCTTATAAATTTCTATCTGAGCAAGCTGCACTCGCGAATGGGAGATCGGGAAAAAGCAAAGTTTTATGCGGAAAAGTCGGCTGAATTGAAGGAATTCAATGACTCGATTTTAGAATAAATCATGAGAATTTTAGCAATAATAATAGCATTTCTTTGCCTGCCAATCGCAGTAGTGATTGCTTTTGTAATCTTCATCACATCGGGAGGTAATGCGATTTTCAAGCAAATAAGGGTAGGAAGAAATCGAGAGGAGTTTGTTATCTATAAATTCAAAACTATGGAGAACAACCAAGTCACCAAGGTTGGAAGAGTTCTTAGAAAATTGGGCTTGGATGAATTGCCGCAACTTATAAATATTGTAAAGGGCGATATGGCCTTCGTGGGTCCACGTCCTTTGACGAATTATGATATTCAAAGATTAGGATGGAATGATTCAATTTTTGATAAAAGATGGAGCGTAAAGCCAGGCATAACATGCAAAGCACAATTGTCAAAAGTCTGTAATGCTCATGAGTCCATGGAGAATGATTTATGGTATGTAGCGAATAAAAGTTTTGTTGTCGATCTGGGCTTAATTACTAAGTCTATCTTTGTGCCGCTAATCGGAAAACGCACGAAATAATGAAGGTACTTGTAAATGGCTTGGGTAATATTGGAACGACACTTCTGGGGCTATTGTCTGATTATAAGGAGCTGCTGGGTATTGATACAATTTATGCTTTGAAAAATTCTGAAGTTCACGATTGGAATCGAGAAGGGTTGAGTATTCTTGCTGAAAAAGGGGTCATCATTTGTTCTAAGAGTGGCGGGATATATAGATCATTGGAAGACATTATCCAAGAGGTAGATTATATTTTTGATTGTAATGCGAATTCAATCGGATTGAAGAATAAGCCTTGGTACTCAAGTTTACCCAAGCTAAGAGGATGTTCTGCACAGGGAAGTGAAAAGGGATTCGGAATTCCATTTATGTCTGATGTAAATAATCATCAAGTATTAAATGAGAGATTTGTCCATATCGTATCCTGTAATACCCACGGAATTGCAGCTATTATTCTGACAATGGTGAATAACGATTTCTCTAATTTTATTGAAGGAGATTTCGTTGTGGTAAGAAGATCCGAAGATATCGGTAATCATCAACGGTTGGTCAGTGGTAATGTACTCTCCAGACACCTCGATAATATTGCAGGAACACATCATGCCATTGATGTGAAGAATTTATTTCGAACAAGAAATATTGAGTTACAGGTTCAATCTTCTGATGTCACAACGCCGAGTCAACTGATGCACGCTGTGCGTTATAGTATTTCATTGAAGAGCGAAACAGATATTTCTCAGATTAGAAAAAACGCGCTCGAGAATTGGAATGTATCGGTCTCTAAGAAGTTTGATAGTAATGTGATTTTCGAATTGGGAAGAAGGTACAGTCCGTATGGTCGCATATATTCTCATGCCGTTTTAAATGATAACAATATCATTTTTGATAAGGCTAACACGGTTGTAAAAGGCTGGGCATTTATACCGCAGGAGGGCAATACACTTCTTTCAACTATTCATGCATACATACTGCAAACAGGCCTGCCTTACGGAGATCAGGTCTTCCACAAAATTAGAAGAGGTATAGTAAGAAAGGAGTGGTAGGGTTTATTTTATCTCGAATGTTCCAATGGCTATTTCCTTTTCTTTATTACCAGAACCATAAAGCCCGAAAATATAGAGTTTACCGCCACTTTCTTTCATTTGATAAGGTAAAAATGCAAACTCTTTCTCAGTCTTTAAGAGGTTAGAGTCGCATATAAACTTACCTTCTTTCATTTCTCCCGACCTGTTCATAACTGCGTAGTACAGAATTCTATCATTCACCTTACTGTCAAGAAATTCTGGTTTGCCTTCTTTATTCACCTCTTTGAGATCGGCATTAGAACTATAAACAATAATATAACTGTCAGAAGATAATTGTGCAACAGTCATATCATCCACATTATGAAGAAAGTCATATCTAGCTACTCTAGGAATGATATTGTATTTTTCTATTTTCATCTCACTATTTAGTACGAAAGAGATTACTCCGCGATTTACGCAATGCTTTAACTCATTGCCATTAGAGTACTTGATCTTCTCGTTGTTTTGAATACTGCAAATCAAAATAGTTTTGTTACCCAGAGAAAGACGTTTCTCGATCCGCATTCCATTGACATAATGATAGGGAATCTCTGTCTTGTTCCCCTTGACTTTATCTGGATAGTGGTTTTTGAAGTTTGTGTAAAAGTCGTAATCAAATTCAGTTGTTGCAATATCGCTGAATTCACCAGTATTTAAGTTTAGACTACATGAAAAGAAACCGTTCAATACCGGATTTTCGCCTTCTTCATTGGTGTTAGAATAAAATCCTAACAGAGAGGCTCGGTCGTCATTTATTTCTAGGTTAATACCTGAATACTTGAGTTCATCATTTTTTAATGTGTAAGTGCTAGCTTTGCCTTGTGAAAGATTGACGGCGGTGAAAACACTGTAATAAACCCATTGTTTTTTTCTCGGAGCATCTGGAAAATGTTCCTTAACGTCAGAATTCAAAATGACAAAATTTTCACCAAGCCATTGATAGTCCCTAAAATTGGCACTGGCATTACCGTCCCAAACAAACGGTAGATTTACTTCTCCCAAATCAGCCTTTGAGTAGTCGAGATTGTACACAACGTACATCATCTTTATATTCCCTTGTTCTCCTTCCTCTTCATTCATTAATAGATACTTTCCCGTGCGTGCATTTCTTTGAACAAGAGTTGAGGAAAGAGAGTATTTCTTTTTTGACTTGACTTCATGAATAACCTTGGGACCGCCTATTGGCTTGAGATCAGGCGTAAGCTCTAAAACCGCTACCTTTTCTTTGTCATTAAATGTGGACTCAGATAGAAAAACAACTATTTTTTCATCGGTAGAAAATACTCTGGCCATAAGGTAGTCTTTAAACTCCGACATCTCAGATAATAAACTATTCTTACCCACAATTGTGACTTTCGCTACTTCGTCCAGTGTAACGCGGTCATAGGCGATTATGGAGTTGTCGGATTTGGAAACGTAAGCTGATTCTGTTTCTCTTCCACGCCATGTGAATCCTATTTCACCGGAGATAGTAGTAGTATAGAGATATTTTCCTTCGCCTTCAACGACATCAGAATATCCAACCTGTTTCTTTTTATCCAGACTGGGCTTGGACCATTTCAAATCAACTGTCTGTGAATGCGAAACGTTATATAGAATTATAAGCGCAAAGAATAGTATTTTTTTCATTTTGTTATGGTAAAAGCATGCTAAATGGCGTCGCCAAAATAATCGGATTTTGATAAAACAGTAAATATTTTATGGTTAAAATTAAGCCATGTCTTGAATAGCATTTATTGGTAAACAAAAAAAGGCAACCTTGCGGCTGCCTTTTTTCTATTAATTACTAAAAACAATTAGTGACGAATTGCCACTTTGGTGTTAAATACACCTCCCTTCACAACAACTTGTAATGTGTAAATACCATTGTTCAATCCTGATGTATTGATAGTGCTATTTACTGCATTGAAATTCTGATTCTCAAATACAAGCTTTCCTGAAATATCGAACATACGAACAATAGCGTTCTCATTGCTTATTGTATTATTTACAAAAAGCATGTCGTTCGCTGGGTTTGGATATACACTGATCGCTTCAGAAAGATCATTCTCATTAACGTTGGTGAAACATGCCTCGCATGATGACCAACAAACCTCTGGCAATACGGTAGCAGCTTCTACTACAATCACACGATTGGTGAAGTCACCAGTAGTAAGTGTACATGAGCTTCCAGGAGTAAGAGTTTCTTGAATCGCCCAGTTGTCAGCTGCAAATTTGTACTCATATGTACCTGGTACAAGCGGAATCACGAGTTCCCACTTACCATCACCGTTGGCATCACTCATAGGAGCACAACCACCGCAGAATCCATTAAAGGTTCCGTTTACTTCTGGTGTAGTGAAGGCTTCGGTTACTTGGCTCATATCTACAATGAAGGTTACGTCTACAGGCTCTACTACATTCTCGCAAGCTTGACAAGCACCCCAACATACAACATCCATTACCATATCTTCCGATACAGTGAGTGTTCTATTTGTGAATGGACCAACAGTGATAGTACATGTACTACCAGGTGTCAACTCCTCTTGAATGGCCCAAGAATCTGCTGCATACTTGAATTCATAGTTGCCAGCTTCCAATGCAATCACCAGCTCCCATACGTTGTCGCCATCAGCATCACTCATTGGAGCGCAGCCGCCGCACCATCCGTTGAATGTACCATTCACTTCTGGTGTTGTGTATGCTTCTGTCACATCACTCATGTCCACGCGGAACGTCACATTGTAGGTTGATACTACAAAGCCGCAGTTATTGCAACTTGCCCAACATACTACTGGTAATTCCTGTGCGCCCGAAACTGCGAGAGCACGATTGGTAAAGCCACCGTTGGTAACAGTACAAGCGGTACCAGGAGTAAACTCTTCTTGGTTCGCCCAACCGTCGGCAGTGAACTTGTACTCATAGTTGCCATCTGCTAGTTCAATAGTGACAGACCAAACGCCGTCGCCATCTTCATCGCTCATTGGAGTACAAGCGCCGCACCAGTTGTTGAATGTTCCGTTGAGGTTTACAGTGGTGTAAGTAGCTGTTACTTCACTCATATTCACATGGAATGTAACGTCGTATAAGCAGCTTCCATCATCTGTAGTAGCTTCTGGATTATAATTGTTGGCAGCTTCATCTGTACAACCTGATACTACATCACCCATTGCTTGCACACGGATATTGTCGATCAATACTGTACCGCCCGCGCCTACGAAAGCACCAGCTGCGATATTGAAGTGGATTCTGAAGAGATTACCCGCACCTATGTTTTCGTAGTTATAAGTAAGAGTAGTCCAAGTGTCAGCATTTACTCCAGCGTTTTGGATATCAAATGTGTTGATAGTTCCAGTTGAAGCAAGCTCAGTTTGTAAGTGCAATGCAGCACCATTAAGTGGAGCAGAAAGCTTCACATCAAATGACAACTGAACGTTGGTTTGTCCTTGGTAGTCAACGTTTCCATCCACATATTGGAAGATGTAAGCGCGACCGATTCCAGCAGAAGAATTAGATCCAGAAATTTCCATTGCTCCTGTGGTAACACCTGCGTCGTTCCAAACGATAGAAGCTTCAGGGAGAGTAGCATCTGCAACAGGTGTCCATGCAGTGATTGAAGCTGCTTCGTCGAATGTCAAATTGATAATACCCGTTTCAACTGGATCACTCTCACATGGAGAACAAGATCCCCAGCATACAGCGGGCAATGTAATATTGCTATTTAATGAAAGTGTGCGATTGACAAATGGAGCGCCATTTATTGTACATGCGTCACCTTCCATAAGTGGCTCAATCAAAGCCCATGAATCTGCAGCAAACTTGTACTCGTAGTTTCCTTCTTCCAAGGCGATAGTAAGCTGATAAATTCCATCGCCATCTTCATCGCTCATTGGAGCACATCCACCGCACCAGTCGTTGAATGTTCCATTCACTTCTGGGATATTATAAGCGTCTGTTACGTCGCTCATGTCCACTTGGAATGTAACATCGTAGACGGTTGGTAGGACACCACAATTGAGGCAAGAGTTCCAACATACTGGATCAAGCACCACGTCTTCTGAAACTGTAACAACACGATTTGTAAAACCGCCAGTAGTCATTGTACATGGCAATCCAGGAGTAAGTTCTTCTTGTGGATTCCAGTTGTCGGCAGCGAATTTGTACTCGTACTCACCTGCATTAAGAGAAATAGTCAATGACCAAATACCATCACCATCAGGATCAGACATGGGAGCACATCCACCGCACCAGTTATTAAACTCACCGTTTACTTCTGGAGTAGTGAAAGGCACAGTAACGTCGTTCATGTTCACTTGGAAGGTCACATCATAGGGACCGTCTGTGAGCGCGCATACATCGCATGAACCCCAACATACGGGATCAAGCACTGCATCTGCTGTTACGTTAAGCGTGCGGTTTGTAAATCCAAAAGCAGATACCGTGCAAGGAGATCCAGGAACAAGGTTTTCTTGTGGATTCCAACTGTCAGCAGCAAATTTGTATTCATAATATCCAGCTTCTAGAGGAATAGTGAGTTCCCATATTCCGTCTCCATCCGCGTCGCTCATTGGTGCGCATCCGCCACACCAAGTGTTAAAAGTTCCATTTACTTCTGGCGTTACAAAGCTCTCGGTTACATTATTCATATCCACTCGGAAAGTGATATCATAAGTTTGACCTTGAGAAACGAACGCAAAAAGTAAAGCAATTAAAGGTAAAATTGTTTTCTTCATTGTAGTTTGTTTGGGTTATCAGTGACTAAAGTAAGACTTATTGTAGAAAACACAAAAAGTATTTGAAAAATAAAAAAGGGCAGGTGTCAAACCTGCCCTTTCTGCTTTTCCTTAAATTGTTTTATTCCACAATCATGCGCTCTACCATACGATTTGAACCGTCAGTAAGCTCGATCATGTAAACACCAGCACTCAACGTACGATCCATTTGAATCGTAGCATTCAATATGCCGTCGACGCCATAACCGGCGCTGTACACTTCCTTGCCCATCATGTCCAAAACACGTACATATACTTGTTCGCTCACCAAGCCGCCCACTTGAAGCGTGAACATTTCGCCGCGGTTCGGATTTGGATACACTAGCAAATCACTAGAAATCTCAGATATCTCCATACGCTCGCGAACGTTCGCTGCAGGCTCTTCAGATATTTCCATATTCAATCCGCCAGCTACACACAACTCTTGGTGGAAAGGTGCATATGCACCTGGCACTCCAGCAATGACAGGACGAACACGCACGCGGTAGCGATCTCCAGGCTGAACACCAGGGATCTGGCTTACACGAATGAAGCGCGAAGTATTTGAAGTGGTGATTTCAATCGGCGATGGGCTTATCACCTCAGATGGGTTTGAAGGATTTACTTCTACAAATTCCCACTGCCAAGCACCAGTACCACAAATCCAAATGTCTGTTCCAATCAATGCATTCAATGCACGAGCCGTAGGACAACGGTCTGCTGCACGAAGGCTTACAGGAGCGTGTTGGAGTATAGTAACTTCGTAGGCAGGAGAAGTAACAACTACAGTTGTAGGGCTTCCACCCGCACCGTTGTTGAGTACCCATGTGCTCGTAATCGTTACGTCATAAGTGGTGTTGTATTTCAAAGCAGGCATTGTAGAGAAAGGAATGTTGGAATTTGCACCATTCGATCCTACATATTGATTCACTCCGTCATCGAATGTAACGGTATAATTAGAAGCTCCATTCCAGTCACATTTGAACGCTCCACACAAGCTAGAGAAGGTGGTGCCATTATCTGGATCGCTCATGTCAAGATTCTGCATGCAAACAGTGAAGGTACCAGCAGCAGCAGTATTAAAATTGCGAACTGCAAGGAAGTATGTTTGACCAGCAACAAGGTTGTTTACCACCAAGATTTCAGCTCCGCCTACACCGGTGGCGTTCTCTGTATCTACAAGTGCACCCGCAGAGGTTTGTAGCTCCAGCACAAGGTCATTCACAGCTGAGGTTGCTTGAATTCGGGCGCCATTACTACCAGCGACAAATCGATACCAAATATCTTGACCAGCTCCAATAGGTTCAGATGAAATGGCTTCAGGTGAATTTGTAGCAGTCAGAAGATTTCCTGTCACATTTGAGCATGCAGGGAAGCCTGCCGAGATGCGCAAAGTAGCGCTCGCTCTATTGTCGTTTACTGGAACAGGAGGACAACCTTCGTTAATCAAACCATCACAATCATCATCAATAGTGTTGGTGCATATTTCTGTGGCACCAGGATAGATGGCAGAATTTGAGTCGTTACAGTCAGTTCCTAAAGCTGAATATCCAGCCCCTGGATTTGTGCAGTATAACGCAGCTGTGCCAGCACCAACGCCGTCGCCGTCGTTATCTGCAAAGAGCAATAAACTTCCAACATTACATGAACCCCAACATACAGCGCCAAGCACTGCGTCGGCAGTAACAGATAGAGAGCGATTCACAAATGGTGCTCCATTGATTGTGCATGGATCTCCCTGCGTCAATGTCTCTTGTGAGCTCCAGTTATCTGCAGCAAACTTATATTCATAGGTGCCTGGTTGAAGTGTAATTACTAATTCCCAAATTCCGTCTCCGTCTGGGTCTGACATCGGAGCGCATCCACCACACCAGTTGTTGAATGTTCCATTTACTTCTGGTGTTGTGAAAGGAGTAGTAACGTTATTCATATTCACTCTAAAGGTGATGTCATATTCAGGTATTACCTGATCACAACCAACGCAAGCACCGTAGCATACTGTGTTGAGCACTACGTCATCGCTTACAGTAAGTGTGCGATTAGTGAAGCCGAAGTTTGTGACAGTACATGGAAGTCCTGGATTTAAGCTTTCTTGTATGTTGAATCCGTCCGCAGAGAACTTATATTCATAAGATCCTGCTGGCAGTCCGATCACAAGTTCCCAAATACCGTCTCCATCTGGATCAGACATTGGGGCGCAAGCTCCACACCAGTTATTGAATGTACCATTCACTTCAGGTGTGGTAAAGGGTTGGGTGACATTGTTCATGTCCACTCTAAATGTCACGTCGTAAATCGGTGGGCAAGCAACGCAAGATCCCCAGCACACTGGATCTAATACTACATCGCCTGTTAAGTTTAAAGAACGATTGACAAATGGGGCGCCGCCTACTGTGCATGGTGCACCTTGAGCCAATGTCTCTTGAATATTCCAACCGTCAGCTGCAAACTTGTATTCATGCAATCCTTCATCGAGTGTTACCGTAAGCTCCCAAATACCATCACCATCGGCGTCTGTCATCGGGGCGCAACCACCACACCAGTCATTAAAAGTACCATTCACCTCTGGAGTGGTAAAAGCTTGAGTGACGTTGTTCATATCCACTCTGAAGGTAACATCATGTTGGGGTACCACCGTTCCACAGGTTACACAAGAACCCCAACAAACAGGATCCAATACCACGTCTCCAGTAACGTTCAAGGTACGGTTCGTAAACGGACCAACTGTAATGGTGCATGGTGATCCAGGAGTTAGGTTTTCTTGAATAATCCAGCCATCGGCAGAGAATTTATATTCATAACTACCAGCAGGAAGTGCCACAACTAACTCCCAAATACCGTCGCCATCACCATCAGACATTGGAGCGCATGCTCCACACCAGTTGTTGAATGTTCCATTCAAATTGGGAAGTGTAAATGGTTGTGTTACGTTGTTCATGTCTACACGGAAGGTGACATTATAATTAGGAACTACAACATTACATCCAACGCAAGCTCCCCAGCAAACGGCATCAAGCACAACATCGCCCGTTACGTTCAAGCTGCGATTTGTAAAACCACCATTAGTTACAGTGCATGGAGCGCCAGGTATTAGGTTTTCAGAAATAGCCCAACTGTCTGCGTTGAATTTGTATTCGTATGTTCCAGCGTTTAGAGGAATTATTAATTCCCAAATACCGTCGCCATCACCATCAGACATTGGCGCGCAACCTCCACACCAGTTGTTGAAAGTACCGCTAACCTGAGGGGAAGTAAATGGTTGTGTGACATTATTCATGTCGACTCGAAAAGTCACATTGAATTGTGACCATGACGCATGGCCCAAAAGCAGCAGCCACGCGGCAATAATAAAATGTTTCATCTGTGATTGTTTGTTTTGGTTAATTGGTTTTGACTTAGTGTAAAATTTACAATAAGTGGTACGAATATATACCTTTTTGTATTTTTTACAATAAGTGCAAAAAAAAATCCTGCCTTAGGCAGGATTTTAAAATATATATGAGTGACAATTATCTTATAATACAAAAACGGGACATCGACTGAATAGAATCTACAGTCGTAATGAGCACATAATTTCCAGCAGGAATTTCGGAAACATTCACTTGCATCGCGCTTGAATTAATATTGATTCCGCTCATTACTTCTTTTCCATTCATATCTACGATGCGCGCTACACCATTTCCTGTAAGTCCAGAAATATTTAGTACATCGGCCACTGGATTTGGGAAAATGGAAACGTCGATCGCATTGGATTCTTCTACAGAGATGATTCCACATGGAGCGCATTGTCCCCAACAAACAGGATCTAATTCAGCAGGACCAGATACTTCTAAGAATCTATTTGTAAAAGCATCGAACGTAATGGTACACGGTGCACCAGCGGTGAGTGATTCTTGACCTGCCCAAGAGTCGTAGGCAAACTTATATTCATGGCTACCCGCTGGAAGTGCGATGGTCAATTCCCAAATATCATCGCCATCAGCATCGGTCATCGGGGCACATCCGCCGCACCAATCATTAAAAGTACCATTTACTTCTGGCGTAGTATAAGCTTCCGTTACATCGCTCATGTCTACTTTAAAGGTGACATTGAACGGCCCATTGTTGATGCCGCAGTTGTCGCAGCTACCCCAACATACTATGGGCAATGTTGCATCTTGTGTTACTTCATAAACACGATTGATAAACTGACCAGTGGTGAGTGTGCAAGACGAACCAGAAACAAGCGATTCTTGAATGGCCCAGTTATCTGCTGCGAATTTATATTCAATCAAACCAGCCGAAAGTGGAATCGTGATGGTGTAAATTCCATCGCCATCTTCGTCGGCAAGCGGGGCGCAGGCACCGCACCAGTTATTGAATGTACCATTGATTTCAGGAACACTAAATGTTTCCGTCATCTCATTCGTATTCAACTGAAAGGTGATGTTGTATGTCTGTGAATAGGCAGAAATTATAGTAGTGAGAAAGATGATTGAGGTAAAAATTTGTTTCATATGCGGTCTAATTTTTTACTAAAGTAAAAAACTTTTTGTATTTTTTACAATAAGTAAACTAAATGGTTTTTAATTAGCTTTGTGAAAAATCATCTGTATGACCACAACATCACGTGCATTTAAGTCACGCATTCAACAGGAGGACTTGTACTCAATTCCTATCGATGAATTTTTTAAATCCGCCTTTTCGGTGGACTGTGTAATATTCGGTTATCATGAAAAGCAACTCTCGGTTTTACTTATAGAAAGAGGTACAGAACCTTTCGAGGGTTTTTGGGCATTGCCTGGCGACTTGGTATACCCAATGGAGGATTTAGATAGCGCAGCGTCTCGTGTTTTGAAAGACCTCACTTCGCTTTCTGATATTCCTATAAAACAAGTGCAAACATTTGGTAAAGTCGACAGACACCCACTTGGTCGCGTTATTACCGTAGGCTACATGGCAGTGGTGGAGACATACGATTTAAAGCCTGAGGCTTCTTCATGGGCGAGTCAAACCAAATGGCATAGTGTGAAGCGACTTCCAAAACTTGCTTTTGACCATAGAGAAATTTTGAATCGAGCATTATCCGAATTGCGAGGATTGGTGCTGCACGAACCCCTGTGGGCTAAAGTGCTTCCTGAGAAATTTACCATGACTCAGTTGCAAGAGTTCTATGAAACGCTTTTGAATAAAAAGTTTGATAAGGGCAATTTTAGAAAGAAAGTACAAGAGATGAAGTTTGTTCAACGTCTCAACGAATCTCAACAAAACGTTAGACACAGACCTTCTTCACTTTATAAGTTCAATGAGAAAAAATTCCTTGAACAAAGAGAGAAAGGCTTCATGTTTGAACCATAAAATTTTTACAACGATGAAAGTATTAGGATGGTGTTTATTGATGTTCATGAGCACGCTCGCTTATGCACAACCTAAGAAGGTGACGATTGCTAATAATGCTGGTTCTTGGCAACTGCTTGTTGATGGTTCGCCTTTTTATGTGCGTGGTGCAGGCGGCCATGTGCAGCAAAAGAAGTTGGTTGAAATAGGGGGAAACACCATTCGTACTTGGGGTATTGATGATGCTCGTGCTATTTTAGATGAAGCGCAGAGCAATGGTCTTATGGTGATGATGGGGCTTTGGGTGCAGCATGAACGCCACGGCTTCGATTATGATGATCCCGTAAAAGTAAAAGCACAACTCGATGCATTTCGCAGCGCAGTGCTGCAATTAAAAGATCATCCAGCGCTGCTTTTGTGGGGCGTGGGAAACGAGGTAGATCTTTTTTATAAAAATACAAACGTGTGGTATGCGGTGGAAGATATCGCAAAAATGATCAAAGAGGTAGACCCCAATCACCCAACTTCTACGGTCACTGCTGGTTTTGATCCTCTAGAAGCGGCTCTCATCATGGAGCGTTGTCCAAGCATTGATATTTATGGTATCAACACTTATGGTGATATTGGAAATGTAGCTCAAGGCATTCGCGATTGCGGCTGGAAGAAGCCTTATATGATCACCGAGTGGGGACCAAATGGGCACTGGGAAGTGGCAAAAACAGAATGGAAAGCGCCCATCGAACAAGGAAGTTTTGAAAAGGCGGAGAGCTACGAAAACCGTTACAAGCAGCATATAGAAGCTGATAATACAATGTGCATTGGCTCATTTGTTTTTCTTTGGGGACAAAAACAAGAAACCACCTCAACGTGGTATGGACTTTTTTCTGAGAATGGTGAAAGCTCTGAAGCTGTAGACAGATTGCACAAGATTTGGAAAAATGCAGCACCAAAAAATAGCGCACCCATTGTGAAATCTACCACAATGAATGGGAAAGCTAAAGGCGAAAATGTAAAAGTAGAAGCGGGCGATCGCTGCACGGCACGAATTAATGCAAGCGATCCAGACAATGATAATTTGAAGTTGCGTGTGTTTGTTATTCCAGAAAGTACCGATATCAAAAGCGGCGGTGACGCGGAGTCTGCTCCTGTTCCAGTTTCTGGTTTGAGCGTGAAAGTAAGAAACGGGGATGTCACATTCTTCGCACCAAGCGCTGTAGGCAGTTATCGCTTGTTTGTTTTTGCTTATGATAAAAAAGGTGGTTATGGCTATGAAAATATTCCTTTTCAAGTTACCGCACCTTCGGATAATTCAAGAACAAAACGTCCGGTTGCTTTCAAGCATTATGAAATGACAGCCCAATAAAATATACTTTTTGTGTTTTTTACAAAAAGTCGTATGTTTGGTTTACCCAACCAAACAAACCAATGAAAATAAGGATAAGTATCCTTGCATTTCTGGTAGTATTTTTTTCTTCGGAAATATTGGCTCAACAAGATTCAGCGCGGTTTCGCGAGCGATTGGAGTTAGGTCTATTCCCAAAAAAAGATCCCGGCAATAGCAATATCAAGATATCAGGAGACTATCGATTCTTCGCAACCTATACGCGCCATCTCGATCGTTATTTATTAAACCCGACCATAGGAGACACAGTATTACCGAGAAATATTTTTATCGGAGACGATAGTCAATTGCCTTCGTTGACCTTGAATGTGGCTGGTCGCCCCAATCCGAGGTCTTCATGGGGTTTTGACTTATATGTATTTCAATTTCTAACGGGTGTCTTAAATACAACCTATGGAAGTCAGGTTGCAGATTCACTGCGCCCTGATATTCAATATCCGCTCATGGGGCCGCGCCTTGGGAGCACATTGGGAATGTTGCTGGGGATGAATTTGTACGGAAGCTTTGAAACAAAACGCGGCACTTTGCGCGCTACTGTTGGTGGCATTCAATGGGTGAACCTTTCTGACTTGACGATGGCGTCTTTTAGAGGCTACAATCGTTTTGTTCTTTGGGAAAGAAATCCCTGGGATCCGACGGGTGTGGGGTTGTCATCAAGATACAAGCAATACTTCGATCAAGGTTCGATTGATCAAGATATGCGTTGGGGAAATAGAGCTTTTGTTGGTGCTACATTACAAGGTAGTGATATGCCTGGTCGAACTTCATTCACTGCGATGATTGGTAAGACAGAAATCAATGGAGGGTTTTCACAGGTGCCAAGTTTTACATACGGAGGTAAATTCAAAAAGGATTGGGGCGCTGGTGATTTTGCAGCCATTAATACCATCAATTCTTTGACATACACCGATAGCTTGGCGAGAGAGACTTTTGGGTTTAATGTAGTGACAGGTGAATGGCACATTGGATTCAAAGGATTTCTATTCACAGGTGAAGCAGGAATGGGACGCTATTTTAGCCCTACCAATGATGAAGGTTGGAAGCCATTATTTCAAACTAAATTCAGAACACCACGTCGCGGACGTATTCCTTCATTCGAAATACACACCTATTATATTGACCCTGCTGTAGTAAATAACAATGCGCTGTATTGGAACACTGCAACACCAGAGTTTCGTGTAAATGATATTCCTGCAGGCCAAGTGGGTAGTACCGTATTGCTTCAACCTTTCGGCTCGAGCATGGTGCGCCTCGGTCAGATTACGAATAACAGACAAGGTGTAAATATCAATGCAGAAACAGGTGGTAAGAAATTGAAGTTTTCGGGTGGTATAGGTTTTTCTTCAGAGATTACGCCCGCCGCAGAGGTCATTACTTTCGGAAATCCCGTCAATCAATTCACGCGTTCTCGCTTGTGGAGATGGATCTTCCCACCCAACGTAGGTCCTTACAATCGCTACTCTGATATTTTTAGAGATGTTTACCAAACAGTGAATCTCTCTGACGATAGCTCAGGTGTTGTGGTAAATCGAAAATATTTTTCTGTTGCCGAGGCTCAAATAAAGTACTACACAAAGTTCCTTGGTCGTGATTTATTCGTTTTTTCTTTATTGCAAATGGGCTCGGTTCAACGCGAGTTTTCTCCCGTCGTCGTTACCAATGAAAAAGCCTATATACGGCAGTACGCAGCCGAATTCGAAACCTATTACGCCATCACGGGTGGGTTTCTATTGAATCTCTATTATGGTTACGAGCGCACGCTTGGCAACTATCTCACTGATTTGGATGAAGAAACATTGCGCCCGCGCAATCAATACGGAGAAGGCGTCGGTGTGGGTTGTGATATTGATATGGGAAAAAATACCCGTCTTTATCTCCGTCATCGCTGGTTCTATTTCCGCGATGAGAGTTTTAACCTCGATCGTTTCAGAGGTCGTGAATTAACAGTTGAAATTAAAGCATTCTTCTAAGCATGAACAAGTATCTATTATATATCATCACCATTGCATTATTTGCAATACCGAACGTTCATTCGGCTCAAACAGCTCCCAAGAAATTCACTTTCACCGGTGCTGCTCGAGGTTATTTCTTCGGCGACCGACTTGATCAAGATTTGGCAGTAGAAGATTCCATCACCATTCCACGTCTCAACAGCGGTCATGTAATGGCAGATTTGGGGTTGAATATTCGTCCGAACAAGAATATGGAAATCCTCGGAATGGTGCGTGTGCGCAACGATTACGGAGGTTTTTGGGGTGCGGGTGTTACTTTCGATATTCGTCAGCTCTATGTCAAAGGCGTTATCGGAGGGGTGGTACGTTACCAATTGGGGGATATCAATTATCGATTGACACGTTATACTTTTTGGAATAATGATCAAGAATTTTTTCAGAATTCTCCCGCAATATTCAGACAACAGTTTGATGTGGTTAATTATGATCATTTTCATAATCTTGATAATTCATGGCGTCAACAAGGTGGTGCCGCTGAATGGGGATTGGTGTTCAATGAGTTTATAGAAGAGGTGGAATTTCACACTTTCGCAACGCGCGTTCGTGCTTCCAATAATAGTTCCATCAACGATCGCATTTTCACTGGTGGAAACGTTCAGCTAGTGCAGAGTAAATTTTTACAAGTAGGATGGAATTATGTGAATCTAATCGATGTAGAAGGAACGTCTCGCAACAATACTCTCTTTAGAAATCCGGTGAGTACATTTTCTGCAAAAGCAAATTGGGACAATGCAACATGGGATGCTTCAGCAGAAGCTGAATTGGGAAATTCAAGAACAAGATTTATCAACGACGCAGAGGCACCAGAAAACGATGGTAGCTTTGGTGAATTCCGCGCATTGTTTAAACACAAAAAGTCAGGTCTCTTTGCACGCGGAACATTCAAGCGGGTCGACAGCGATTTTAGAAGTCCAGGCGCACAGACAAAGCGATTGAATTTTAATGGAATTCCAACAGCGTTTCAAAGAACTGGAAATGATCAGAATTTACGTCCTCTAACCATGTTAGACTTAATGCGCGAATCTTCTATGTACAACATGCAGCTTCAGCCTTATCTGATGACATTTTTGCCAAAATATGATAATATTACTCCCTTTGGCGATGCCACTCCCAACCGACAAGGTCTGATTTTGGAAGCTGGTTGGAAAACAGAAAAGGGATTATCGATAGAGGCTATGCACGCGAATCTCCAAGAGACACGCGGCGAAGGAACGCCAGAAGCAAGGAAGTT
This sequence comes from Flavobacteriales bacterium, assembly GCA_046309775.1. Classification (GTDB taxonomy): domain Bacteria; phylum Bacteroidota; class Bacteroidia; order Flavobacteriales_D; family Sanyastnellaceae; genus JAIXWP01. The sequence goes on along the minus strand of JBKCOM010000161.1, from coordinate 52,349 downwards.
TACAAGAACTCAAGTGAACGTTAAATGGATGCGCGACGAAATTTCAAAGGTGTTGCCTCGCAGAGCCGCATTCGAAATGAGCGTGAGACAAGATCAAACAAACCGCGCAGGAACAGAGTTTTATCGTGGGGTAGATTTGACTACAACTGTAGCATCTCTCGGAATTGAATTCGAATTGTATGAGAAATTGGATTTGATTGCTGGCTGGCAATTCATCGAATACGATGGGTTTGATTACACGGCTGTGAGGAATAATTATGCAGAAATTTTTAACTTTATTGAATATAACGTTAGAGGAAAAGAAAACATGAAAGCAGCAGGGTTGAGATATCGTTTTAGTGATAAGTCTTTCCTTTCTGCTCAAGTTAACTTATTTGATTTTGACGATGCCGACGTGAACACGGCTCACTATGCTGTTCGCCAATTCATGATGTTGTACCAAATTAATTTTTAATAATGAAAAAGGGAATCGCAATACTATTGATGACGGCCTTGGCAGTACAAGGTTGTAAAGTAGATGAAGAATTCGAAGGTCCTTCTCTCACCGACCTTTACGGAAGTTTTGCCATACTCGAGGACTTTGATATCACTGATCGTTCGGTGAATTTTTCAGAAAATGAAACCACCACATTCACTGCGACATTCAATAAGAATGTATCGTGGAAACTGGAAATCAAAGGTCTTTCTTCTGGTGCAGTAAAAGAAATCACTGGCTTTTCGTCGCAACTTGATGCTACTAACGCTTTATGGAATGGCTCAACAACGATTCTACCGATGTTTAGACCAGAGGAGTGCGCCGTAGAGCTCACTTTTGCAAACGAGGCGGATACATTGCGCGATACCCTCAACGTGACTGGAGGGAGAGTTCATACAGGATTTCTGTTGAGCGATTTCGAAGCTGGCTTCCCAACAAGCTGGAATACTTTCGTTCAGTCGGGAGCAAACATGTCGTTTATCGTTCAGACAAATAATAACGCAGCACAAGGCAGCCGCTACTATGATATGGGTGGCACAGTGGGATGGGACTGGCTCAAGGGATTGGTGAATATTCCAGCTACCGCTTATGGAGGAACTCACTTCGATCTTTCATCAAATCCTGAAGGACTTTTCTTCAACGTTATGATTTACAAGCCTGAGGAAATCAATAATGCACTTGTTCTTTTTCAATTTAAAGAAGATGATAACTTGGATGGAACTTATAATACAGCGAATGAAGATTTATTTGCGGTAGAAGTATCTCCGAGTGTGAATGGCTGGTCTTTGATAAGTGTGAACTACGCAGACATGGTGACATTGGTGAATGGTCAACCAGCAGCGCCAATCGGAAACGGAATTAGAGAGCCGAATAAACTAAAAGAAATTTCAGTTTTATTCTTGGCGAATCCAACTTCAGGATACAGCCAAAGCTATATGGACTATTTGATTTTCACTGAAAACGGACCGCTAATACCATAAGCATGCGCAACCTTTTTTTCATTGGTATTCTTCTTATTTTTTCATGCGCACCGCTAAAGCAGGTGGGGTTGTATGATTATGAGGATTTGAGCGCCGCCACGAATATTGATGGATTTACACAATTGAGTATTTTCAAAGATAACATTGACGCAGATGTATGGTTTACCAAAAATCAGGCATGCCTTAATGTTCAACAAGAACGCTCAACGGTATATTCAGGTAACGGTGCCATTGCAATCAAGTGGAACAAACAAGCAGGAGGCTGTCCTTGGCTCGGGCTCGGCATCGGATGGGATGGATGGACTGGAAAAGATATTTCTCAGATTTATAAAAAAGCGGCCATCTCTTTTCGAGTAAAAACCAATCAAAAGCCAATGAATCAATTGCCGTGGGCGGTAGGATTGGAGGATTTTGCTGGTTCACAGGCTTGGACAGGAGCTACAGAAGATGTAGTAGTGAATGGACCCATCTCTAACGAGTGGACGCAAGTTTTAATCCCATTTACGAAATTCAATCCGGATGCTGGCAATTTTGATATGTACAGTGTCAAACAATTGATGATTCAATTTGAATCAAGTGGAGAAGTTTTTATTGATCAAATAGAAATTGTAGAGTTGAGATGAGAGTGAAACATTTATATGCATTGGTAGTGATTTTTTCAGCCATCATTGCCTGCTCCAACACCAAGAATATTGGTGCTGAAGAAAAAATAGGCAATCTTTCTGAAGTGAATGATGCGCGTATTGAATCGCTTATCAAGCAAATGACCGTGAAGGAAAAAATCGGTCAAATGACTCAGTTAAATCTTGATGTGGTGGGTGTGGGTGGAATATATACACTAGTGGAACCGCATCGCATTGATAGTGCAAAGCTTCATAAGGCAATAGTTGATTATAGTGTTGGTTCAATCCTGAATTGTGGAGGGCATGCGTATCCAAGAGAGCAGTGGTTGGAAATTATCGGAACCATTCAACGTTTTGCGATGACGAAATCGCGTTTGAAGATTCCTGTAATTTATGGAATTGATGCGATTCACGGCGCCAACTATGTGAGTTATTCAACTCTATTTCCACAACCGTTGGCGCAAGCGGCCACCTTTGATAGAGCATTGGTAGAGCGTGGAGCCTCCATAACGGCCTATGAAACGCGCGCAGCGGGAATGCCTTGGAATTTTTCACCAGTTTTGGATGTGGCGCGCAATCCGCTATGGTCGCGCGTTTTTGAAACCTATGGTGAAGATCCTCTGGTATGCGCGGAAATGGGAGCCTCTGCAATCAAAGGCTACCAGAACTCTGCCACTCCTGTCGCGGCCTGCATGAAGCATTTTTTGGGATATAGTGGAATGCGCACTGGAAAAGATCGCACCCCAGCATTGATACCAAACATTACTCTAAGAGAAATATATCTTCCCCCATTTCAAAAGGCAATTAGTGAAGGAGCACTTACTGTAATGATCAATAGTGGTGAAATCAACGGAGTGCCTGTGCATGCCGATAAGACGATATTAATAGATCTTCTCAGAAATGAATTGAAATTTGAAGGCTTGGCTGTCACTGATTGGGAAGATGTTATTAAACTGCACATGAATCATCGTGTAGCATCCAATCTGAAAGAAGCGACCTACCTCGCCATAGATGCAGGCATTGACATGGTGATGGTTCCCAATGATTATAATTTTAGCGATTTACTTTTAGAATTGGTTAATGAAGGAAGAATTTCTGAAGAACGTTTGAATATTTCTGTGAGAAGAATTTTAAAAGTAAAACAAAAGCTCGGACTGCTCGATAATAGCCTCGTTCCAACCGTAAAGGATTATCCAGATTTCGCTTCTCTAAAGCACAAGGAAGCAGCACGTAAAACAGCAGAGGCTGCAATCACTTTATTAGAAAATAGAAACAACGTTTTACCACTCAATAAGGCTGCAAGGGTATTTGTTACAGGGCCAGCAGCAAACTCGATGAGCATGCTGAATGGTGCTTGGAGTCGCACATGGCAAGGAACAGACACAATCTGGGATGATCCATCCATGCTCACCATTTATGAAGCATTTTTGAAAAAGAATATAAAAGCCACTTATCGAAAAGGAGTGGATATTGATAAAGAAATAGATGTGAAAGCAGCTTTGGATGCGGCCTCCCAGTCAGATGTGATTGTGGCATGTGTAGGGGAGAAACCAAGCACAGAAAAACCGGGCGATATCGATGATCTTACAATGAGTGCGACTCAGATCAACTATGTTTTGGAATTGATAAAAACAGGGAAGCCCGTAGTATTGGTATTGGTGGAAAACAGGCCATTGTTGGTGAATGCGATTGCAGACAAAGTGGCTGCGGTCGTGATGGCCTATCAGCCAGGTGACTACGGAGGCGAGGCATTGACGAATATTTTATTTGGTGATATTGCTCCGACCGGGCGATTACCCATTACTTATCCGCGCTACAATCATACACTTTTGACTTACGATCACAAGTACACAGAAACAGTGGATCAGCAGTTCGGAAATAAAGCATTCAATCCACAATGGGAATTTGGACATGGATTGGGCTATGCTAATTTACAATACAGCAATTTGCAAGTGAACGTAAATCCTGAAGGTCGACTTATTGTAAATGTTACAATAACCAACCCGAGCAAATATTCGGTTGAAGAAAGTGTATTGTTATTTGTGCGTGATATGTACGCAAGCATCACGCCTCACACGAAAAAACTAAGAGCATTTAGGAAGGTAGCAGTGCAAGCAAACGCAACAGTGAACGTCGGATTTGAATTGACAAAAAAGGATTTGTCATTTTATAATGCTCTGGGAAAGTTGACATTCGAGTCAGGTGAATTTGAAGTACAAATTGGAACATTAACAAAAACGATAGAAGTAAAATGAGAGCGATAGCAGTAGTATTGGTAATGTTGGCACTTGCAGGATGCAAGCAAAGCGATCCTTCAGAAGTATTAATGCGTGAAGGTGATGTGCTCACTTTTGCTGGACGAAAGTGGGATATTAAAAGCAGCAATACACAAGTAGGTCCAGGGCCCAATCTTTTTTCTAAACGTTACAATGATGTGCGTGTGGATGAAAATGGATATTTGAGATTGAGTATTATTAATCGCGATGGACTTTGGTATTCTACGGAGGTGATATCACAAGACACCATGGGATATGGTAAGTATGCTTGGACCTTGCAAATGGATCCGATGGAATTTGCGAGCAATGTTGTTTTTGGTCTTTTTACTTGGGACGATAATACATTTTTTACTGAAGCAAATAGTGAAGTGGATATTGAATTCTCAAAATGGGGAAATGAGGAAAGTGTTTCTCCATTGACGTATTCAGTGCAGCCCGTGCAATTCGGACCGTTCAATGATGAGCGTAGTGAATACATGAACATCGATCCAGAATTATTGCACGGTGTCACTACGCATGTTTTCGAATGGACAGATACTTTGATCACATGGTATAGCTATAGAGGCGAATACAACAGTGGTAATCCGAGGATTGCCTCTTGGAGTTTCGACTTGAGCAATCCTGCACGTATCAAGTATGAAGGTCCCAATCAGTCACAACCGATCATCATTCCAGCTCCTGGTAATACGACCAATGCGCGTATGAATTTTTGGACCTTGCCTCATGTGGCCATCGGTCCGGCAAATGGACAGCGACACGAAATAACAATTCGTGATTTTCGTTACGAGCCATTTTAAAGCATGAAGCAAAGATTCGTTTTTATTGCATTAGCCGCTCTTAGCGTGGCCTCTATGTTGGCTGTGGGATGGAATAATTTTGGTTTCCATCGCAGTAGACAAGTGGGAGATAAAGTGGACAGTCTGCACTCTGTATATGTTTATTATAATGGAAGCGTGGCCAACGTGAGTGGACGCAATACAGCTCCTGATGGATACAACTTAGGTCTCAAGTATCAGTGTGTAGAATTTGTAAAGAGATATTACTACCAGCATCTCAAGCATAAGATGCCGGATAGTTATGGTCACGCCAAAGACTTCTTTGATGCGAAGATCGCCGATGGCGGATATAGCAAACGGCGCGATTTAAAGCAATTTTCCAACCCAAGCGTGTCCCAAACCAGCCGTGAGTGATTTGATTGTCTATAAGGGCACGCTATACAACGAATACGGACATGTGAGCATCGTGTCTCAAGTTTTCGAGAACGAAATTGAGATTATCCAACAAAATCCCGGTCCGATGGCGCCTTCACGCGAGCGCATTCCGCTCATTAAGACAGCAGATGGACGCTATAAATTAGAACATGGGTTAGTTCTTGGTTGGTTGAGGAAGTAGAACAAGAAGAAAGAACAAGAACGAGAACAAGAACGAGAACAAGAACGAGAAAATTAGAATTTGGAATTTGGAGTTTAGAAATAGGAAATAGGGGAACGCCAGGTAGAGACGCCATTTATGGCGTCTGAAGTCAGCGATATCGTGAAACGGTGCGGGAACGAGAACAGGGAACAAAAGGAGATAACATTAATAGCCTGCCCATTTATGGGCAGGTGGAGAACAAGGGAAGTTGGGAACAAGGGAACATGGGGTTTTGGGAACAAGGGAACATGGGGTTTTGTTATAGTTTGTAAAATAGCCTTATATTGCAACAACTTATAAGTCTAGAAACATGAAAAAAAACTTGATTTCCCTCTTTTTATTCTTTTTTTTAATTGCCCAAAATCTGGTCGGTCAGACGCAAAATATGACCAATGAAGATGTGCTTAAATTGACCAGTATCGGCGCAACTCCAGAAACCATAATTCAAGTTATAAACGATTCGCAACCGGCATTTGAATTGAACAATGCTACATTGCTTGTGCTGATTAATGCGGGTGTTGATTATGCTGTGATTAATGCAATGATATTAAAAACACAGACTTTGAAAGACGGAGCGGTAGTAAAGCAACAATCAGCACAGCCGGAAAAATACTATGCCAACAGAGTCAAGATTGGTGTTGGTTATGACATTGGTGTTTTGGGTTTGGGGGTTTCGTTGAATATTTCGAAGAATAGAAAGAGACCGACGAGGATTGATTTTTATGCAGGACTTAGAAACCTAAAAGGAATAAAGGTAGGTTCTCAAAACAACTTTGTTTGGTTTAATGAAAGGGATTGGGATTTTTCAGACAATACCTTTCAAGTAGATTCTGTTTTGAGCAGCAACGCGAACACCCTTTCATTGTTTGTAGGCTCTATCGGCATTACGCAATATATAGGCAAGAATTTTTTTCTGAGCGGGAATGTAGGGATTCGTGATTGGGTGGTGCAAGTCACTTCTGCTCCGCGCTCTTCTGAAGAGTTCTTGCTGTGGGTGCCCAATTATGAAAGTGTTAGAATGAGACCAGTGATGGGCTTCAATTTGAGTATTGGTGCCGACATTAATATGGCTGAACGCTGGTGCTTGACGCCAATGATTGGTTGGTCGCAGATGAGTATATCAAGAAGAAGTGGAATCAATAATTTGTTTTACGGAGGAAGCTCTTCGGCCATTTTGGGATATCAGATGGAAGATGCTAGACAACAAAACTTGAGTTTTCAATTGATGCTAGGGCGAACGTTTTAAAATATGGGAAGATTTACTTGTGAACTCATCAAAGATGAAGTAAATATGACAAGGACTCCCAAAAGCTGATTGATTTTCATAATGGTGATGTTTGGTATACTCTATATGACGCGATTTCTCTTGAAACGCTGCACTATGATTTTAAAACTATTTTTTCACGAGTTTGCTATTATAAACTTTTCCATTATTGATCAAAATGATTTGGTAATTACCTGTGTTTAAGTCTTGAACATTCAACGTGCCATTACCATTGGATATATTAAGCTTTTCTTGCTTTACAATTTTTCCTTGTGCGTCAATAATTAATAAATTGGAAGTTCCTTCTGTATCATTAGATATTGTAAATTTTACAATATCTCTTGCTGGGTTTGGAGACAAAGAAATCGCTAGTTGTTTTTCTTTTTCCTCAACGCCATCTATTAGTTGTCGTGTAAGTGTTATTTTATCTACGAATGGCGCGGAGCATGGTACTTGTAAAACTGGTGCAGCATTAATCAATGTGCCACTGCTATAGGTTTGATTGAGAAGAGTGCTATCAATGCGAGAGATGGTATAGGTGTAAAAAACATCGGTGGCAATGTTGTCCAGCTCAATACTGTAACTTCCATGCGCGGTGCTATTGTTCGCGATGGATAGCTGAATTTGGGTGCCATCGAGATTTTGCGCAGCCAAGAGTGCAAATCCTAACGAGTCGCCGCCAGTAGTCGCGAGACGCTGAGGATGATCTACAAAAGTGCTAAATTGTTGATAGGCTAAACCGGAGTAGTTAATATTACTGTTATCATCGAACAAGCCAAAAAGAAATTCATTGGCTCTATATCGGTGTGCTTGCACGATTTCCGTTTCTTGAAGATATATAAGTGATGCCGCGGTGGAGGCCCCTGAGAAAGGATCATTGCGCCATATTTCTGTTGTTCCATTGGAGCTATAAGCGTAGTTGTTCCATTCTGTCAGGTAGTGAGGAATATCCTGTAATCCATATTGGGCTAGCTTTTGTTCAGCTCTTTGGTCCATATCAACGAATCCATAAGGATTGGCCATGTAATACATATGATAAGAAAAGCCATCTAATGGATATTCAAACTGGCTCACCCCGGCGAGAAATTCATCTACAAACCACTCGCTAACCATGCTTGATACGGCAGGACCGATAATCTTTAGGTTGGGATTATATGATTTTAAAGTATTTGCAATTACGCCATACATGGTGGTGAATTCGTATGCGGAGCCACTCCAAAAGTGATGTAGATCAGGCTCATTCCAAATTTCCCAGTATTCGATGTTATAATTGAATCCATTGTTCCAACCATCGTTGTAATGGCGAACTATATTTTTACAGATATCAGCCATTTTTTGATTATCCGCTGGAGGTACGTTGTACAAGGAGTTGCCGCTAAAGCTTTCACCAAGACGAAAGAATACATCGGATCCCGTAGCGATAATGGCTGCGATTACTTCATCAGATGCTTCGAATGAGTAGCTATTGGGATCATTTGCATCCGCGTTGAAATCTGGAAAAATGGAATGAATGTCGCATGGACCATAAAAGTCGTGTGTGCGAACGCTTGTGATTCGCAAATCTTGAAAATCTTGGGAAAGATCATGTGAAAAGGGAGGATTGATAGGGCCAGCGTTGACGTGCATATATGGATTGACAGTGCCAGAGTCTGAACTTAAATCAACGCTGAACTCAGCATTACCTTGATTGGAAATTTTCGTAAAGGTGACATCATCAAAGTAGGCAATTCCACTGCTTCCTTGAACGAAAAGAAAAAATGTAGCGTTGGTTGCGGCTTCTGGAGATATAAATCGGGCCTTAGCTTCGTACCAATCCGTCGTTCCACTAATAGGGATGATACCATATTCTATCAAAAGAGAATTATTGTTGATGTTAAGGTAGGGCAGTGCTATTCCATTCAGTGCTTCTGCTTTGCACATGCACCTTACTTCATATGTGGCACCATTTTCCAGAAGAACATTTTGAGCAAACCCTCCAAGAGCACCTTCTTCCAATAGGGTAATCTTGCCGCAGCTATTTCCAGAAAAGAAAGTGGTGTTCACGGTTTCAGCAAGCGCAGTACTTGATCCTTCATTCACTAATCCCCATCCAGAGAGTCCATTTTCGAAGCCTGAGTTGATGATGGAGTTTTGAGATTTTACAAATGTTACGGTTGAGAAAAGCAGCAAGGTAAATGCCACTGATTTTTTCAAAATTTGGTTCATAGTAATGGTTAAACTTTGATTGTAATTATTCTTCTTCGTTATTTAAAGAATGATAAACGTACTTCTAACTCTCATATAAAAGTACAAAAAGTCTTATCGCCACATTATATCCATCTAAAATCATAGGATAACTGGCGGATTAGCCGAAGGTAAAAAGGTTTGCACCGCCTCTCAAGGAGAGGGTGGTGGTATTGCCACGGCTTGGGTTGAGAGGAATATGAATTCCTAAGTTAATATTGTGATTGTATTTTATAACAGGATCAAATAGTATCTTATGCCAATTGATGGAATGATCAACGGGTAGGAAGTGGCTTTTACCCCTGTTTCTAAGTGAAGACTATAGAGGGGGCCAAACAAATTTTTCTAACCTTTAATCCTAGCATTGTCTTTGTTTCCCAAAATGGAGTCGTCACACCTTGATTGCCATAACCCGTGCTGACGATACCATTAATACCAATTTTCCATTGACTTGAATCAGATTGTGAACGCAAGTTGAGATTGGTAGCTATAAGAATTACGAACAAAAGAAAAGTTTGAGTGAAAAAAATAACCCCAAGCGAAAGCTTGGGGTTTTTATATTCTATGATACAGAACTACTGTACAATCAAAGTCCTTGAAGTGCGTGTAGCGCCCACTTGCAATTGGATCACATAACTACCGTTTGCAAACTCGGAAGTATTGATGTCAATGCGCTGAACGCCTGTAGACGCTGTTCCGCTGTTGAATTCAAATACGCGTTCTCCGAGCACATTGTAAACAGAGGCAATTACTTGCTGCGCGCTCGAAAGTGTGAATGTCAATGTCGTGTTTTCATTTGCAGGATTCGGGAATAAACGCACATTTGTTACTTCATTATTTTCTTCCACAGTCAATGCACAAGCTTGAGGCTGGATATCATTTGGGAGAACATTGGTGAAAGATGCTAAGCTATTAATCGGCCAGATATCTGCGTTCACAAGCGTGCGATCTGGTCCGATAAGGCAGTATGTTGGATAAGCTGTGATGCCGAATAAATCGTCAACAGCTGTGCTTCCGCCGTCGGCACTGATGGCAGGGGCATGTGAGTATGTGCCGCCATAGCTCTCCTCAAATGCCAAAACTTCCGCGTCCGAATCTGTTCCATTGTTTACTGAAAGACAAACAAGGTCACCGCCATTGCATCCATAAGTTTCGTGCAATTGATTGAAAATCGGAGTGGTTTGGATACATGGAGGGCATGTGTCAAAAAAGAAGTCTAACATAACATACTGACCATTGTCGCAATACTCATATAGACTGTGTTCAACACCATCTACGTCAGTAATTGTAAAATCTGGTATAAGATCTCCTACAGAGAAATTATTCACTTGGGCGGATGCACCAATAGAAATGATGATTCCAAAAGAAAGTAAAAATTTTTTCATAGCGGTTTGATTTAATGATGAACGAATATATCGTTTATCCACAATTGATTCGATTCAATTGACTGGCAATCGTGGTAACCTAAGAAGGCTCATTATAGCCGCCAAGTGAGTGCAAAACCTAAACGAGATCTATTATCAGGCTGAGCAATTCCAACCTTAGACGCCAAGGCGTACTGGTAGAATGTGCTGATGGCTAGTCGCTCGAACATCACGTCTAATGCGAGATGTCCGAAATAGTGTGTACCTCCGGTAAATTCTTTCTCACGTCCAAATTCTCTATCAGACTCACTGTTTTCATAATTGAACCCAAGAGAGGGTAAAATACTAAGTGACTTTGAGTTTTTAGGGTCGAAGACTTGGGTTCCTTCCGCAATTCTTCTTTTCTTATAGGTAAAGTCTTTTTTCCAAAAAATAGATGTCGTTGTCTGAATTTGATTTCCAATTTGATATTCTAACTCATTCTTTCCTGAGTAGACGTACAGACCATTCACATTGAGGCCCCAGCGCTGGTAGCGCAGTGTATAGTAAAGGTGTCCGGTGGCGTTGGTAGCGCCAGTGCCTATCTGAAACAATGTAGGTAGCATCAGCTTTGTTTCATCACGTTGCATAAATTTTCCATTGGCAAGCTTGATACCCATGCCTGCCATTAGAACGTGTTTGATGGCGTGGGACATGCTGTCAGAAGTATTTACAAAAGTGTAATTGAAACTTGCGTTAATGTCGCCCAGTCCACGAATAGTGGTGGTACGTTCAGACTCAAACCGAGTGTTTATTCGGTATGGAATATTGACAAATACACTCCATTTATTTTTTGAAAAATGACGATATGAGAATTCAGATTGATACATATCATCGCGCAAAACTCGGCTTCTGCCGTTATAGTTGAGCGTGGTATTCGGATGATCAAAACTTCTAAATGTAGAACGCAGCGCTATTTGATTGCTTCCAAAATTTGGAATGATTCCCATAAAGCTCCCACCAGTGCCGCAACCACAAATGTCACACGCATATATCGTATGATGAATGAAAATGAGACTAAATAGTATTAAATAAATTTTTCTCATTGTTCTGAGAGTTCATGATTGCCGAGAAAAGTATAGTCCTCAAGTGTGTATAGGAAGTATAACAACGCTTCTTTTTCTTCCTCAGAAAAATTGAATGGTTGCGCAAGCAAAGGGTCAGTATTGAAGTGTTGATGGACACCGTTGCTGTACATGTCAATCACTTCTGTCAGATGGCGAATACTTCCATCGTGCATATAAGGATGACTTAGTGTAACATTGCGAAGTGTAGGTACTTTGAATTTCCCGAAGTCCTGGGGGTCTTTTGAAATATGAGAGCGTCCTTCGTCATTGGAATAGTCTTCAAGCATACCATTATTTCTAAACGAAAAATCGGTGAGAAGGGGCTCTGCGTGACAGGTTGCGCATTTTTGCTGAAAGAGTTGATAACCCTGAAGTTCTCTTGCGTCAAATGAAGTTTCTCCTTTCAGCACTTTATCATATTTGCTGTCAGCGCTCACCATCATTGACATAAATTGAGCGAGGGCATAGAGTATTTTTTGAGAAGAAATTTCTTCCGAACCAAAAGCTTCTTGGAAGCGTGCGGGATAAGTTGGGTGAGCTTGAAGTTTGTTTTGTACACCAAGCATCGTTTCACCCATCTCAATGCTTGAGGTGATAGGAGCGAATGGCATCACTTCAATGTGATTAATTCCTCCATCCCACATAAAGGAGGTGTACCATGCCATATTTTGGATGGTAGGTGAGTTTCGTTTGCCCAAGGCACCGCCAACACCGGTGCTTACTGTTGTTCCGTGGTCTGCAAATGCATGCACTTGTGCATGACATGAGCCGCAGGATATGGTGCTATCGATGCTTAGGATAGGATCGTAGAATAGGCTGCGGCCTAATTCAAAGCCTTCCTTTGTAATCGGGTTGTTTTGGAAATTGTAGTGTGGCTGAGGAAAATGAGGGGGTACCACCAGCCCTTGAAAGGAGGCTGGTGGCGTTTGTTCCTCAATCTCTTCGTGCTTCACACAGGAGGTGAAGACGACCATTAACCAAAACAATCCGCCTATTTTACGAATTGCTTTCATAAAAATTAATTGTGGATGTGGTCGAATTCAATACCTGAGAAGAAATTTCCAGCAACCAATTTTGCATTTGCACCGGGCATGTGTACGTTGGATGCAGTAGCTACACTAAAGGGTGACGCACTATTGTCGAACGTCTGCGCTACATCAATCATCATGTGCACTACAGGTGCGGCGTTTTCACGCACCATCAACATTGCAGGTCCAAAGTTGAAGCTGCCTGTATTGAGGGCTTTATTTGCACCTTGGAATCCACCTAAGTGATATGTGAATGAACCCGACATTGAAGCTGGGCTGCTACCTTCTAGTTTGATGAAGATATAACCACTGTTCCAACTCCAAAACATGTTGTTAGAAACACTGAGTGCTCCTTCTTGCGCTCCGCTAACGTTGCGTGTGCTATCAACTCCTACAGTGAAAGTCAATCCAGTATAGTCACCTGTTGGCACATCGTGGATGTGAAGCAACGCTGAAGAAGGATTGCTAAGATCAATTAAATGATAGCTTTCTTCTTGTCTCCAAGTGCTTCCATCTGCTTTAGTGAGCGCAATGTTGGATACATAATACTTAGCCGTTGTAAAAGTGAGTTGCTCTCCTGCTGCGGTTGTGAAAGGAGTATTGAGTGCAAATTCACTGGCACCAAAAAAATGCTCCATTTCAAGTTCGATTTCACCATAAGTAACAGTTGGTGTTACTGGTGTTGGCGTTGTGTTTTCTTCTTCGTCTTTTTTACAAGAAAATAATAGGATTGAAGCGGCAAGTACTCCTGCCACGAGGTATGTATTTTTCATTTGAATTTTTAATAATAATGTTTGATAATGATACGGGGGTATTCTGAATGCGAAATTCCGAATTTTGAATGGCCTACCCCACTGGTGGACGGTCGATTATCAAACGATGAACCTCTGACTTCGGTTCAATATAGAAAGTGTTTAATTCTAACATCGGCTCAACGCCTACCTCAGGGAGCATGAGCTGCTGTGAGGTAAGGAATGTGCTTACTTCAATTCTGGTAAGCTCCGGAATGTTTTTTTCAGCATTGGCTTTGCCCTCTTCTGCAGCGCTCAATTCTTTGGCGATAGCACAAGAACCATTACAATGCATCTCTGGGCGTGCTTTGTTTTCACAAAGTACCTCAGAATAATATTTTAAATTGTTATAGTAATGCAGCATCATGGCAGACTTGTACAACAGCGGAGCTGCTAGTACAACTAATAATGCTATGGCTGCAAGACGTTTCACTCTTAGGCTTCGTTCACTGAAAATTTGTAGTACTCCATGATTTCATTGCACAAAAGTTTTTTGCAGGCTTCATTAACTTTTGCTTCTGCTGCTGATTTATCTTTTGCATCAACGTACAACGTGATATGCTTGCCAATTCTAACTCCACTAATTTCTGGAAGGCCAAGATTGCTCATTGAGTTGGTTACAGCCTTTCCTTGTGGGTCAAGCAATGCCTCTAATGGCATCACATCGATATCAGCTTTGAACTTCATTTTTTTGGAGTATATAATAATGAATGATAGAAGTAATGAGGTACAAAAGTATACAAGCTGGAACAGCTAAAAAAGGCCTTTGTTTGAAAATTGACCAAAATATGATGAAAGTCGCAATGATTAAAAACACGTATCTACTTTGGTTGCCATGCCAGGTGAGGCTTTTCACCTTGAAGTTCAATATTTTGATTTTAGAAATCATTATTAGAGACATCAATATGGACATGACTATTGTCAGCGTAATAACGAGCGAAAAATCTCCAATGATGGGGTTTGAAGGATTGAATAGCATTAAATATCCAATCCAAAATATTCCGTTAGCAGGAATAGGAAGTCCTTTAAAATAGTTAGTTTGTTCAGTGTCGATGTTGAATCTAGCTAGGCGCCATGCACCTGCAATTGCCATTAGGAGAGGAGTTGCGAGAATCAAATATTCCACTAGGCTAGCGGGGACGATGAACTGATGTAAAAAACGAAAGACCAAAACACCCGGTACGACACCAAAACTGACAACATCAGCGAGAGAGTCGAGCTGCTTGCCCATTTCTCCGGATACTCCAAGCAAGCGCGCCACGAGTCCATCAAGGAAATCGAGCACGGCTGCAATGAAGATGAGGAGCAGAGATAGCTCGAGGCTATCAACAACAAGGGCAACGACTCCGCAAAGGAGGTTGCCCAAGGTGATAAAGTTCGGAATATTTTTTTTCATCTTTTGAAAAGGAATTAAAGCGTTTGCTTCACTTCCACTTCTTCGAATGCTTCTACTAAGTCGCCTACTTTAATATCGTTGAATTTCTCGACGTTCAAACCACATTCATAACCTTTGGTTACTTCTTTCACGTCGTCTTTGAAACGCTTGAGAGAGCCGAGTTCGCCAGTATAGATTACAATACCGTCGCGGATCACGCGCACTTTGCTGTTGCGTGTGAGTTTTCCATCTTGAACGAAACAACCTGCGACAGTTCCCACTTTCGTGATTTTGAAAACATCGCGAATCTCTGCGGTACCAACAATTTGTTCTTCGATCTTGGCCGACAACATACCTTCCATCGCTTCTTTGATTTCTTCGATGGCTTTGTAGATAACGCTGTATAATTTGATTTGAATTTCTTCTGTTTCTGCAAGTCTGCGGGCACCTTGGCTAGGACGCACTTGGAAGCCGACGATGATTGCATCGGAAGCCGAAGCCAATAGCACGTCACCTTCTGAGATTTGACCCACACCTTTGTGAATGATGCTTACTTGGATTTTTTCAGTAGAGAGTTTTTGTAATGAATCCACTAATGCTTCTACAGATCCATCCACGTCACCTTTCACGATGAGGTTCAACTGCTTGAAGTCTCCAAGAGCGATACGACGACCGATTTCTTCGATGGTGAGGTGTTTCTTAGTACGTACGCTTTGTTCACGTTGCAATTGTTGACGCTTGGTAGCGATGCTTCTTGCTTCACGCTCATCTTCTACAACATAGAATCTGTCACCAGCATTTGGTGCGCCTTCGAAACCGAGCAAAGAAACAGGCATCGCGGGACCAGCCTCAGTGATTTTCTGTCCGCGCTCGTTGAACATTGCGCGCACGCGGCCACTGTTTTGACCTGCAAGAATTGGATCTCCGACTCTTAAGGTACCGCCTTCAACAAGCACAGTAGCTACATATCCGCGGCCTTTGTCGAGTGATGATTCGATGACAGTACCAACGGCACGTTTATTTGGATTTGCTTTAAGATCTAATAGTTCGGACTCGAGAAGTACTTTTTCAAGTAGCTTGTCGATGTTCATTCCTTTTTTCGCAGCTACTTCTTGGCTTTGATATTTACCACCCCATTCTTCAACGAGGATATTCATGTTTGCCAATTGCTCGCGAATTCTTTCAGGATTAGCGTCAGGCTTATCGACTTTATTAAGTGCGAAAATCATCGGTACACCAGCGGCTTGAGCGTGGCTGATAGCCTCTTTTGTTTGAGGCATTACGCTGTCGTCTGCGGCGATCACGATGATAGCAAGGTCGGTCACTTGAGCACCACGCGCACGCATTGCTGTGAACGCCTCGTGACCTGGTGTATCTAGGAAAGTGATGCGTTTGCCGGATGCAGGAAGCATTACGCTGTAAGCACCTATGTGCTGAGTGATTCCACCTGCTTCACCCGCCACCACATTTGCATTTCTAATAAAGTCAAGCAAAGATGTTTTACCGTGGTCTACGTGACCCATTACGGTAACGACCGGTGGTCGAGGCACCAAATCCTCAGGCTTGTCTTGCTCTTCAACAATAGTATCTGTTACCTCTGCGCTTACGAATTCAATTTGATAACCAAATTCTTCTGCGATGATGTGAATCGTTTCTGCATCGAGACGCTGGTTGATAGAAGCGAAAATACCGAGCGACATACAAGCAGAAATGATTTCTACTGGTTGTCTATTCATCATCGTTGCGAGTTCCGAAACTGTTACGAACTCAGTAAGCTTCAGGATTGAATCCTGAGCCTGTTCGCGCATCATTTGTTCTTCTGCACGACGCGCAACTTGTTCGCGTTTTTCTCTTCTAAACTTAGAAGACTTCGACTTGCCTTGATTACCTAAGCGAGCAAGAGTTTCCTTGATTTGATTTTGGATTTGTTGCTCGTTAAGTTCTGTTTTTTGAGGAGGATTAGCGCCGGGTCTATTTTGGTTATTTTGACCAGGTCTATTTTGATTTCCACCACCAGTGTTCGGCTTGTTTCTATTGTTTTTGTCTTGCTCTTGTTGACGACCAATGTCAACTTTTGCTACGCGTTTGCGTTTGCGCTTTTCTTTATTGGCTTCGTTCGCAGCTTTTTGTTCCTCTTTCTTCTTCTCTGCAGGCGTTGTTGGGAGTTCTATTTTACCCATCAACTTCACTCCGCTTAGTTTTTGAACATTTACACGTATGAGTTCTTTTTCTACTGGAGCTTCTGGCTGTTTTTCTTCGTTTTCTTGGGCTGCTGGTTTTATAGGGTCAGCAGCTGGCGGAGGAGTGGGGGTAGGTTCTTCACTTGTTTTTTTACCCTTAGATTTTTTATCTTCAATTTCTTTTTTGGGCTCCTCTTTTTTCTTGCCTTTGCCTTTTGGTTTTTCGAGAGCGCTTAGGTCAATTTTGCCAACGATTTTAACCTCATTAGGCTTGTCTTCCTCTTGGATAGGAGTAGGTTCTACGACCTGAACGGGCTCTGGAGTTTCTTCTTTTACTTCAGCGATTGGCGTTGGCTCGGGTTCCGGTGTAGGTTCTGGCTCAGGTGTAGGTTCTGGAGCCAGTTCGACTTTCGGAGCTGGAGTTTCTACTTTTCTTTTGAATTTAGAGAGGTCAATTTCGGGCTCTTCTTCATCAGTGCCATCGCCTTTTTTCTTTTTGTTAGAATCGATGGTAATTGTTTCGCGTGATTCGCGAATCTTTGTAGCCTGCGCTGCGGTCTTTTCCTTAGCTTTTTGATCGCTAGAAAACTCTACTTCTAAAATTTCATACACATCGGCTTCGATTTTAGCCATAGGGTTATTTTCCACGATGACTCCTTTCTTTGAAAGAAATTCAACGATGGTGTCTTTACTGACCCCTAGGGCTACAGCCGCTTTACCTAATCTTGATGGTGCCTTACTTTCGGACATAAATTATATTTGGTCGTGCGGGGTAAAATGACCCCGCACTCTGCTCTCTAATTCTTAACTACTTGTGTAAAGATAAGTCTTTACAGATATAAACAAATATTATTCGAACTCCTCTTTGAGAATGCGAATAACTTCTTCAACTGTTTCTTCTTCCAAATCTGTTCTCTTCACGAGATCTTCTTTTGGAATTTCGAGTACTGCGCGAGCGGTATCACAGCCAATTGCCTTCAATTCGCTGATGATCCATGCATCGATTTCGTCTGAGAATTCTTCCAAATCCACATCATCGATGTCGGCCTCGTTTTCGCGGTAAACGTCAATTTCAAATCCAGTCAATCTGCCAGCGAGGCGGATATTGTGCCCCCCCTTACCGATTGCAAGTGATACTTGATCTGGTTTTAGGAATACATCTGCTTTTGCATTGTCTCTGTCGAGATTGATGCTTGAAATCTTTGCCGGAGCAAGTGCTCTTGAAATAAGCAATTGTTCGTTATTGGTATATTGTATCACATCGATGTTTTCGTTGCGCAATTCGCGAACGATGCTATGGATGCGTGAACCCTTCATACCGACGCAAGCGCCTACTGGATCGATACGGTCGTCGTAGCTTTCTACCGCTACTTTGGCGCGCTCTCCAGGTTCGCGAACGATTTTCTTGATAGTAATCAAACCGTCGAAAACTTCAGGAACTTCTTGTTCAAATAATTTCTCCAAAAACTCAGGCGCTGTGCGGCTAAGAATGATTTGAGGAGAATTGTTACGCATTTCTACCTTGTATACAACGGCACGAATCGTATCGCCTTTTTTGTAGAAATCGCTTGGGATTTGTTGCTCTTTCGGAAGTAAAAGCTCATTGTTTTCATCATCGAGAACGAGAATCTCTTTTTTCCAAACCTGGTAAACCTCACCAGCGATGATGTCACCAACACGCTCTTTATATTTTTGATAAATATGGTCTTTTTCAAGTTCCATGATGCGCGAGGCAAGGTTTTGGCGCATTGCCAACACATTGCGACGTCCGAAATCTTCGATTTTGATTTCTTCAATCAATTCTTCGCCGATTTCCAAGTCTGGAACAATCTTTCTTGCGAGTGAAATCTCAATTTGAGCCACCTCGTCATCGAGCTCCCCATCGGGCACGATTTCGCGTGTACGCCAAATTTCCAAGTCGCCACGATCTGAATTGACAATAATGTCGAATCCATCGTCGGCGCCCCAGCGCTTGAGAATCATGTTACGGAAAACATCTGCTAAGATGTTTGTCATCGTTTCGCGGTCGATATTCTTGAATTCTTTGAATTCCGAGAATGCCTCTGACAGGTTAACCCCTTTCATTTTTCAATGATTTATTTGAAGCTTATTGTAATTTTTGTTTCTGATATGCTGTCGAATGGAACTTCTGTATCTCGCTCCACCCATTTTTTTCCTTTTTTGCCTTCTATTTCTTCCTTGGTTCTTGTATGAACCACGATTTTCTCTTCATCCGCTGCTGTTAGCGTGCCTTCCAACTTTGAGCCGTCTAGTAACTTAATGTCCACATTTCGGCCAATGTTCTTGAAGTATTGACGCTTCAATTTAAGCGGTCTTCCGACGCCTGGAGAAGAGACGTCTAAAGAATAATCTTCCACCTCACGGTCGAGATTGCCTTCAACGTGACGACTCACCTTTAAACAATCTTCTAGCGCCAAGCCACTGTCTCTATCAATAAATACATCAATCTTATTACCCGGTTTCACATTAATCTCCACAATAAACAGGTCCGTTCCTGCTATTTTTTCCTCAACTAATGCAGCTACCTGCTCCTTTGTGATCATTGTAACCTATTGATTTACAGTACTTATTTGCAATTTAATCCAAAAAAAAGAGGGGCTTTTGACCCCTCTCACTTGAATATTTCAGTGCCTAAAGCGTTGCAAATATACAACTTTTAAGCGGTTCAGGCAAATCTGAACAATCATTCACAAGATGTTATTTCTTTTTGAAATAAAAACGAGTGATGAAAAGTCCGTTACCATCGTCTTTTCCGCCTTCGCTTTCGACGCCACTTGCAACGTGTAGTAGTTCATAGCCCTGAGCTTCCATTTCATTTAACTTTGAAATGACTACAGCATCGTTTGAGGCGATATTTTGAAAGTTGATACCGACCATTGAGAAGAAATTGAGAAGTTTGGTTTCTTTAAAACCATCAATCTTTATGTCTCCGCGGTCGATATCCTTCTGCTTGGAGTCCTTACCCTCGGTTCTTTCAGTTGTAAATTGATTATAGTCTACCTCACTTACTGTTTCCAACATGCGAGAGCGCCCAAGTCCACCGGGAACAATGGATTCAACAACTGTTACAATTTTATACTGAGAAAAAGCGATTTGCGCAATGGCGACAAATGCGAATGCTAAAATGATTTTTTTCATAAAAATTTCTTTTGTAATGATGTTTTGCAAGCTTACAAAAAGCAAACCATCGCAACATCATTTAAGATTATTTTTTATAGACTTTTTTAGTGGCAACTTCATTGTTAGAAATGAGCTTTACCGTATATATACCGCCGCTTAGCTGAGACACATCGATTTGGTTTGATTGAAGTGTTTGATTTATAACCAATCGGCCATTGATGTCAAAAATTTCAACTCTCGCGGGCGCGTTGTTGTTCTCAAGACTTACGGTAAGCACATCTTCTACTGGGTTAGGGAATATTTCGAAAGAAGTGGTTTGATTTTCTTGAACAGAAACTGAGTTTTCACCTTCAACCGCAATAATGGTTGTATTTATTTCTGGATTGAAGATTTCGTCCATGATTCCTGAAGGCCAACAGATTTCAATTTTGGAAATCGCAGTTTGCTCTCCGATTCCGAAATGCGCCGTACTAGAGCTCATGTGGCGGAATCCTTCTCCACTTCTAATATCTCTGATTTGAGCACCATCTTCGGTGAAAATGGTTACTCTTGCTCCAATTCCATCAGAGTTACTCTCGGTTCCTTGGGTGATGACTTTGATGAAGTTGTTGTCGTTTCCTTCGTTAATGAAAAGCATGTTGCCTGAAGCGACGTCCATAAAACCGTCGCTATTGAAGTCACCGATGCAGCCAGATCCAACTTCTGCTGGAGACAGTGTGAAATTGAAATTGCCATTGTTTACAGCGATATAATTTCCACCGCCAATCACGTCCACAAGACCGTCATTGTTGAAGTCCGCAGGTTGATACTCGATGCTGGTGCCGAAGAAAGTATCCCAACCAGAACCTTCGGTGACGTCAGAGAATGTGCCATCGCCATTATTGCGCATCACCTTGTGGTGTCCAGTGGAAAAAGAACTGGCTCCTACCACGGCATCCATATCTCCATCATTATCGAAATCGCCCCAAGCGGATGACCAAGTTTGCACGTAATCAGCAAGTCCAGACTCTAAACTCACATCAGTGAAAGTGCCATCGCCATTATTGCGGTGCAATTGATTGCGGCTGGCTTCGCTCATGCCACCTCTACACTTAGCGATGAAAAGATCCATGTCACAATCGTTGTCATAATCAATCCATACGCTTCCATAGTTTCCACCATCAGGTGTGTCGCCAAGGCCGCCTTGAGAAAAGTTAAACGTTCCATTTCCATTGTTCATGAAACGAACATTCGGTGCTACGTCGTGGCACATGAAAACATCAAGCAGACCATCGGCATCCAGATCCACACAATTTCCTCTTTGCGAAAAGACATAGTCAGTAACTGTGAATTCGGTGTACTGATTCGAACCTGTTTGAGATAGGAGAATGGAAACGCCGCTACCTCCACCGCAAACGATGTCTTGTTGACCATCATCGTTCAAATCGCCAGTGGTTAATGACCATGAAGGAGGATTAACGACACTATTCGCCACGTAAGCTGCTGGTGTGAACGTTCCGTTTTCTTGTTGAAGGGCTACATTGATTTGATTTCCCGAAACCTCTAAAACATCATCTCGGCCATCGCCATTGAAATCTGAACCAGCGGCTGCAAAAATGGATAAGTTCTGTGTTGTAAACTCAATGAGTGATGGAACTATTACCGTTTCTGTAATGCTGAAGGAAAAGGGCTCTGCGCTCCAGAAGGCATCCCATACTATATAATAAGTGACGTTAGCATCAAATTCTAAAGTAAGAATCGAAGAATATCCTCCACCGCTATCGTCGTCATAACCTTCACATTGAAGGTTGTTGCAATCGCCAGAGAATACAAATAATCGCGTGTCTTGTGTTGGTGCGATGTTACTGCTTATGGTAACGCCCATGTCGGTGGTTGGAGTGAATGCGTACCAAGCGGCACCGTTTGCAAGGTTTACTCCATTGCATGCGTATCCAGCAAATTCGCCAGTCAAACCAGCGACATTGAACGTGCCTACTTCAGCAGGTGCTGGAGATTCACAGGAGCTTTGCGCAAAGGCTCCAGCGGCAATTCCTAATAGAAGGAAGGATGTCAAGATAGATTTCATAATAGTGGATTTTGGTTTATGGACATGCGGGTTCTAACGAGTCTATATATTGTTCGAGTAGCTCCACGGCTTCTTCGTGTATTAAAGTTCGACCCAGTAGGGGCATGCGATATTGTTCGGTGGTGGTATTTATACGGAAGTACATCATTGATCGAAGAGGATTGCCTCTGCTGATGATTTTGGTAAGTTGTGGGTTTACAAATTCATCTGGATTAACGCAAATTCCGAGGTTCGAATCATTCGTAGTTTCATTCCAAGCGAGTCTAATAGGTCTATAATCACAATGACTCCCTTGGCGATGGCAATGAGCGCAATTCATGTCGACATAGGCACGCACACGATCTCGCAGCGATTGTGACTCGTCTGTCCAATCAACAACAGTATTGATTGTTTCTGTATTCATGGAATTGAGATACCCAACCGCAGCCCATTTTTCGAGTTGATTGAACGCCCCATCTGAGTAGGTAATTGACTTATTCAGATTTTGTGGTTTCGGGCCAATTGGAGAAGCTTGATTGTATGACTTGTGACAAGTAAAACACTCTTGTTCTGAAGGAATTCTATAATTTACTGTCCGCAATTGATTGTCTTCGTCGATCCAACCAATGGTTTTATTCTGACCATTCATTACTAGAGTTGCTTCGGTTTGCTCGTCGTTCCAAACGTATTCTGCAAAATGCCAAGTACCATTCTTCTTATAAATAAGTCGTGTTTCAATAATTTTCTTTACGTTTTCTGGCTGGACGTTGTTGTAATAAAAGTTTTTAATCATCACTGCTCCTTCCGGGAAGTTGAGCACTTCATGATCGCTAACGTATGAGGCTTGTGTGCCAGATGGCATCCACACGAACCGCTTTTTCTTGGCGTAATCAGAGAAAAGTGGTGTTATAACATCATAAGGCAATACGTTCGTATTTGGCTCTAGATTTTTCAAGTCACCTGAAAAGAAGCGGTATTGTGATAAGTTTTGGTAGGGCACAAGGCTTAGATCAAAACTGACTCCCGTTTCTGGTTGTCCGGGGCTTGGTGGTAATGGCGCTTCTTCCTCGTCCTTTTTACAAGCCAAAAGTATCGAGAAGCCTATTATGAATGTTATTATAAGACGTACCTTTCCCATGATCCTTGAGGTTATGAAGATAAAACCAAAAATAGTACTTGTTAGTTGCATTTTACCCCCAAAAAGGCCCATTTTAATTTTATGTTAAGGTGTGATTCCTAAAGAAACCAAAGCTGTTTGGCAAGCGTAATTTCGTTTTATGAGGAAGATTTTAAAACAGAGCTTGAGTTCTTTCAGGGGGAGGATTATATTTAGTTTTATTTTAATTGTCTTGTCTTTTTTTGTGTGGACAAGTCTATATTTCATTTTGTCGGCTCGACGCGATAAAGTGAAACAGGCCTTTAATCATGCGACACAGCTGCATAACCAAACGCTTCAGAATAATTTTCATTTACAGAATTTCATAGTTTCCGGATATCAGCAACCCTCATTTTACAGCGACTCTAAATCTTCGGATATTGAAAAGTTTATCACCCAGCAGGAGCATACAAATCGTGCGATTGAAATGTTGTGGGCAGAGAGTAATATTTTATCGGATGAAGTTAGAGACATGTTTAAGGCTCTTTGGCAGCGCAACAAGGCGATTATAGATTCTGTGAGAGTGATGCGAAATTTGTATTTATTAAGAGGATTTAAGGATTATGGAGCCGAAGGAGCGATGAGGGGCTATGCACACATGCTGCAGGAATCAGGATTGGTGAAGGAAGCCGATATATATAAACTTAGACGCCATGAAAAAGATTTTTTATTACGCAACGATACATCATACGTGAGAAAATTTAGGGAATTGATAAATGCGACTTTAAAAGAATATCCTCCTGATGGCCCAGCGTACAATGCACTTTTAAACTACGAGAATAAGTTTCTTGATTTGGTTCGCTTCAATCTGCAAATTGGTGTCGGAATGGAGGGTGGAATTTATGATAGTGTCCAAAGGGAAATTCAAAGTTTGAACGCAGACTTTATCTCAGCGATGTCTTCTATTCAGGAAATTTCTGAAAGAATTGAGAGCAATTTTAAAAAGGTTTTACTCGTAATTTCCTTTTTGATTGTTGGCCTCTTAGTCTTCCTCACTTTTTATTTGTCTGATATATTAACGAGAGATATCAAAAGATTAAATGAACACATCTTCTCTTTTATCCAAAATCGATTTAAAGAATCAGACGACAAACAAGTATTAACACCTTCAATTCTCGAGGTTGATCAATTGAATAGACAGTTTTTATTGCTAAAAAAAAATCTCAGTCTAACCATTACTAATTTGGAGGATGCTTATGAGAGAGCAAAGAAGATCTCGGAGTTTAAATCTTTTTTTCTTGCCAATATGAGCCATGAAATCCGAACACCATTGAATGGAGTAATTGGAATGCTACAGGTTTTGAAAAGAACAGATTTAAATCAGCAACAAAAGGAGCACTTAACTACTATGGAGTATAGTTCAAAACACTTGATGGAGTTGGTGAATATGGTTTTAGACTATTCAAAGATTGAAGCGGGAAAAATGGAGTTACTAGTACTCCCTTTTGATTTGAAAAGCGAAGTGCATCAAATTTCGCGTTCATTCCAGCAGATAGTTGAAGAAAAGGGGCTCTCTTTAGAAGTTACCACAGATATCAGCGACGATATTGATTATTTAGGCGATGCGGTCAGGTTGCATCAGGTCATTATTAACTTATTAAATAATGCGATTAAATTCTCCGAACATGGAACTATAAGACTGAGGGCTTTAACCGTAGATAGAAAAGCAGATTCGCAAGAAGTATTGTTTGAGGTAATTGATGAAGGAATAGGAATGGAAAAAGAGCAAATAGAAAATTTGTTTCAAGCCTTCGAGCAAGGAGGAAAGGGTTATTCGCGCAAATATGGCGGAACAGGGCTGGGTTTGGTAATTTCTCAGGAGATTGTAAAAATGATGGGCGGAATGATAAAGGTGAGATCAGCGCCAGGTAAGGGTTCCGCTTTTTCCTTTAAGTTGAAGTTTGGCACAAAGCAGCGGTTAGTCGATTTGGATTTAAATGTGCTCGCGAGGAGAAGTGAAGATGTCATTCGTGTGTTGTTGGCTGAGGATAATCAAATAAATCAGCGCGTTCTTGAACTAATGATGCAGCCCTGGAGTGTAGAATTGGATATCGTGGAAAATGGAAAGGAAGCCTTGGAGGCCTATATGGAAGATAGTTACGATCTTATTTTATTGGATATACAGATGCCGATTATTGATGGTTACGAGACCTGTAAGAGAATTAAGCAAACAATGAAATACCGAACTCGAAGGGTGGGGGTTATTGCCCTTACAGCAAATGCTTTTAATGAAGATCGCGCGCTTGCGAAGGAGGCGGGATTTGATGGCTTTATTTCGAAGCCGGTTAATTTAAAGGAGTTGGAGTCGGTGATTAATAAATGTCGTGCAATGGTGCAATCGGAGAGAGAGGATTGGAGGTAATAAGAGCAGACCGCCCATCCCCCCCCCGCCCATTCATGGGCGGGGGGGGGATTTTTTTTGTTTTTGATTTATTTCTATGGCGTTCAGTTTGGGCCACTCTAGGCCTGCCCATGAATGGGCAGGCTGTAGATGGGTTTGATTTTTTTGCTGAATTTTTTTTGTTGTTGCGAGCCCGCCCATTCATGGGCGGGGAGGAGATAGCTTAGCTATAAGAAATTAGGATAAATAATACGCTTTTCCCATAAAAGCCTCCGGAGAAGCTCCAAATGTCAAGTATGAAATAATTCAGCATACTCTGACATATTTATTCTTGCAACTCTTGGAAACAGGATTCCGATTTTTGAAGGAAAATTTAGAATTATGGCCAGTAGTTTTTCATCGAATTTTTTACACCTAGTTTGGTCCACTAAGAATCGACAACCATTAATCAGTGAGGTGATTGAAAAGAAATTGTATAGGCTAATGCAAGAAGAATTTGAGGCAAAGGGCTGTCGGGTATTGATAATAAATGGCACGTTCGACCATGTGCATTGTTTGATAAAACTTCACCCGTCTCGATCAGAGGCGGAGGTGGTACAAAGTGCAAAAGGTACAAGTTCTCGTTACATCAATGAGACTGACATCATTGAAGAGCGATTTGGTTGGCAGCAGGGATATTATTCTGTTAGTGTCAGTCCGTCATTAGTAAAAAGAACTTATCGCTACATAGAAAGACAAAAGATTCATCACGCACACACAGATTTTAGTAAAGAGATAGAGGCGTTTTCTTCTCAGGAAGTGAAGAATCCATCAATTGATGGTCGGTATTTTTAATGGCTGCCCACTCCTGGCCTGCCCATGAATGGGCAGGCTGTTGCTGCGTTTGATTTTTTTGTTTTCACTAGCCCGCCCATTCATGGGCGGGTTGGGTGTGCTATGGTTTATTGCTTAATAAATTGTCCCAATAAACCAAATGGACCAGTAATTTGATAAAGGCCGCTAGAGAGCGGAGATATATCCACTGACGATTGTCCATTCAATGTAAAACTCATCACCTGCTTTCCTTGCATATCAATGATGTTGATGATACCGCTATACGCTGTCTGGATATTCAGTACATCGTTAGCTGGATTGGGCCATAACACGATAGGCGAATTGTTTAATTCGTTGACTCCAATGACTACTTCCACAACATCGCTTTGGTCAGTACAGCCAAATTCATTGGTGACACTCACCACATAATTTCCGACGGCAGGAGATGAAATGGTGTTACTATTTTCACCCTCTACGATATTCCCATTGAGGGTCCACAGAAAGGAAGCAAAGCCCTCTGTTGCAACAAGTGCGGAGCCATCGAACACGAGTGTAACTTCTGGATTCTCATTCACCGTGATTTCTATTTCATCACCATCTTCACAGTATTCATTTTCTGCAATCACTAAAACCGAATATTCATTCGGTATGTCAGAAGTAAAGGAATAAGAATCAGATAAGCTCACTTGTTCTTCATTTACGAACCATTGGATAGTCGTGTTGTTAGAAGCCACGGCGCTCAGCTGCAACTCTTCTCCTGCACATAAACTCACGCTCTCACCAATAATATCCACCACCGGACAGTTATAGAAAATAGTAGAGGCCACGTTGGTGATGATTGGCTCATTGAAGTCAAAGAAAATACTCACCTGATTGTCGATGATGCTCTCCAATGTGTGATTACCATTTGATTTTATTCTAAAGAAAAATGTACCGATGCTTCCTTCGGGGTCTGAAGTGCTATCGGGCAACATGATATCATTGAAAAAGAAATTGATCTGATTCCCTTCGATTTGATAATACACTTCGTGCGTCGATGACAAGAGTTGGAACGTGGATGGATCGAGGTCTTCTTCTAAAATATCTTCTACGCGCACATTCACCGCAGGTGCTGTTCCTGTATTCTGGAAGCGCACGCGATAGGTGAGATCAAGGGGTTGTGATGGATCAATTTCTTCAATATTGATTTGTGGTGTGTTTACCCATTTATCGTTCGGGTCATAGGAACCAATGATTTCTTGTTCGAATAGTGCGATGTTATCATTTGGATTTTCATCGGTACCACTTACGAGATCCACGCTTGCAGTTGCGGAAAACATCTCGCCGAGTATATTGGCGGTTGGGAGAAGTGTGATGTTGAAATCAAATTCCAAAGTTTGGCCAGGGCTGATGGAATTGGCTGTCCAACTGATCATATCATTCATGAAAGCTCCCCCTAATGCATTTACAGAAGCGATAAACTCAGGAGTATTGAAAGTGATTGATGGGATGAAATCTATTGTTGATGTGCCAAGGTTATAGACTTGTAGTTTCCAAAGTGAGGTAAATCCAGGGCCTAAGTTTCCGAACTGCAATATGGAAATACGCAAGTCATTGAAGTCAAAGGCTGGGCAAACAAGTATGTTTTGATTATTTATAGTGCCTCCGAATTCTGGAGTGGTAATGCTAATTGGAGTTCCAACGACATATTGGCTAGGAAGATTTGCTGCGGAAAGAGTGATTGTTGTTTGAGGGGCAACATTGGTTAAAAAACTTGATAGTCCAATCAGTGTAGTATTTGGTGGAGTAACAGTGATATATGATGGAGAAATTGTGAATTCATTGTCATCAATCAATCCATTACAATTTGAATCAAAGTAAATACTTCCAAAAATCGTGGAGTTGGCTGGGTCTCCACAGGAGGCTAGAATTTCATTATCAGAAGCGCAACCAAATTCATTGGCGGGGTCTATGAAATACGCCTCAATTGTGTTTGAAGAAATAAAGTTACATATACTGGGTACGCTGCAAAAGGACAATCCAGTAGCTGAAAGAACTAGATAGTCATTTATGACTAAGTTTTCAATTCCCTCTAGGGAGTTTCCGTTAACAGAAAAGATTATTAGACTATCTACTTCTTGAAGATTTGAAAAACCTTGTAAATCATTGAATTCGGAAGATACAATTGACAGGATGCCAGCATACTCAAGAGATTCAAACCCTAAGATTGGTTCGCCAGATGTACCTAATCCTTCTATTTCGATGCTTTCGGCAGTGATCACATTGGAAAGACCGACGTAATCCATAAACATGCTATCGTCCGATTCAAAAATCACAATTGAGGTAAGGCTAGATAAACCACTTAGACCAGATGGTTCCACAGATGTGAATCTAATATTCACATAGTTGATATGTTGCAGCAATGTAAATGTTGGAGTAGCAATGGGTGCACTTTCGAACCATCCATCAGTTGTGAGGGTATTTAGGCTAATCACATTAGGCATGTGTACTTCAGCGCTTTGATAAGACAAGAAGTTTAATGAGCCTATAGTTTGAAGGCTAGGAAAAGTGGTAGGAATTAAACACTGCACTTCCATTGAAGAA
Organism: Flavobacteriales bacterium; assembly: GCA_046309775.1. GTDB lineage: Bacteria > Bacteroidota > Bacteroidia > Flavobacteriales_D > Sanyastnellaceae > JAIXWP01. The sequence continues at coordinate 23,173 of JBKCOM010000161.1, read as the reverse complement.
ACACTAGTGAGATTTTCGAAGAGGGTTAAGTCTGTCGGTGCCGGAAAATTGAAGCTATTTTGGATAACAAAAATCTCGAGATAGTCTAAGGCTTGGATTTGTGAAGTAAATTCTTCTAAAGCAAAATTTTCAGGTTCAATATATCCAGCATCTGCCGAATAAATGACTAGGCTATCAATATTTGTGGGAGACCAACCATTAAATCCAGCGATAGAGCTAAGTTCAAGATGTTCGGCACCAGTGAGCTGATTGAGTCCAGACAAATCCGTTATTCCACCCAATTCCACGGAAGTGACGATAAGATTGCCTTCGACATAGGTAATCCCCGGATAATTTGTACTGAAATTATCGACCTCTTCTTGGGTACTAAGAGTGATATCACCAACATAAGTTTGTGCCTGTGAAACGAAGGCCAAAAGGCAAAGGATAAATAGTGTAAATAATTTTTTCATTTGAGCTTGGGTTTAGAAGTGAAAGATAAGGGTAAATGAATATAGAGCTCACTCTGGTTAGTGAATTCCCTTTCTCGGTTAGTGAACGTTCATTTTTGTCTAAAGAAAACTATTCTTTAACGAATTTACCTAACAATCTTTCCTCGCCTACCAGTTGGTATAAGCCTGATGGTAGCTTTGATACATCCACAAGCGATTGGCCGTTCAGATTAATTGTTTGAACCAATTTACCTTTTGAATTAAAAATGTTAACCGCGCCTATATAATCCGATTCTACGTTCAGAAGGTTGTTTACTGGATTGGGATAAAGAACAAACTTTTGATTTTTATACTCAACCACGGTGCTTAGTACATCGATGGTATTGCTTTCAGCAGAGCAACCAAACTCGCTGGTTCCGATTACAACGTAACTTCCAATAGCTGTTGGATTAATGATATTCCCGTTGACTCCTTCAATTATTTCTCCATTGAATGTCCATTCATAGAATTCAAATCCTTCGGAAGCGATTAGTGTGTTGCCATCTAAAACAAGCGATACTTCAGGACATTCATAGAAAATAGTAGAGGCCACGTTGGTAATTATTGGCTCATTGAAGTCAAAGAAAATACTCACCTGATTGTCGATGCTGCTCTCCAATGTGTGATTTCCATTGGATTTTATTCTAAAGAAAAATGTACCAATGCTTCCTTCGGGGTCTGAAGTGCTATCGGGCAACATGATATTATTAAAGAAGAAAGTGAGTTGATTTCCTTGGATTTGATAGTAAACGACATGAGATGACTCCAGAAGCTCGAATGTAGAAGGATCAAGGTCTTCTTCCAATATATCTTCCACGCGCACATTCACTGCGGGGGCGGTTCCTGTATTTTGGAATCGCACTCTGTAGGTGAGATCAAGGGGTTGTGATGGATCAATCGTTTCGATATTGATTTGAGGGGTGTTTACCACTTTGTCATTGGGGTCGTAAGCGCCGATGATTTCTTGTTCGAATTGGGCGGTATTATTGCTCAGATTTTCATCAGTATCACTGACAAGCGCCACATTTGCGGTTGCAGAAAACATTTGACCAAGCAGCGTAGCGGTGGGTAGAAGAGTAATTCTGAAATTGAAGTTAAGTGTTTCGCCAGGATTAATGGAAGCTGCTTCCCACGTAATGGTATAATCATTTAGACTCCCTGAAAAAGAATTGATAGAGGCAACAAATTCTGTGGTATTAATTGTATAGCTTGGGATGAAATCAACTGTGGTTGTTCCTTGGTTGGTCACCTGCACTTTCCAATAAGATTGGAATCCTGGACTTAGGTTTCCGGTTTGAAGCACAGAGATTTGAAGATCACTAAAATCATAGGCAGCACAAACAGGAATAAACAGATAGGGATTCAAATTGCCAGGTTCAGCAGTTGTTATTTCAATCGGGTTAATGGCTGCGTAATATTCAGGCATATTCGCTGTGCTAATTGTTACAGTAGAAGAGGGTTCGGTCAAGACAAGGAATTGATCCACGTTATACATGATCTCACCAGAGGTATCTAATTGCGCGTAACTTGGTAAAATGGTGAACTCTCCTGGGTCGTAAACTCCATCACAATTGGTGTCGAAGAATATTTCGCCAGAAATATGTGAAATGGATGGATCACATAATGACTCAATTTCATCAATGGTGCTGCAACCGATTGCGTGATTCTCGCCAATGAAGTAATCCTCAGGTCCGTGATTTGCAATGAAGTTACAGATGCTGGGATAGCTGCAAAACGAGATGTCTTGTCCCGCTAAATGCAAGTAATCATTTATTTGCAAAAAGTTGATACCGTTGATACTGGTGAAGTTTCCTTCCAAAATGAGGCTGTCGACGGATTGAAGTGAGCTAAGTGGCTCAAGATTGTCTATTGCAGGGGTGAATGAAAAAGGTATAAAAGTTAGGTCTAAAGTTCCAACATTTTGAAGCGAGTAAAGGCCATTGAAACTTCTGAGTCGCATATCTATTCGATTAGCGGTGACTAAGTTTGAAAGTCCAGAAATAGAATTAGCTCCGCCTACGAAAAGAGTGTCAACGGAGGTCAAAGAAGAAAGTCCTACCAGTCCATCCACGCAGTAAGCGTCAAATATTTTTACTACGTTTATATGATGACAGCTGGGTAGGTCGGGGGTTACGAATGGGGGTGCATTGAGTGATCCGAAACACTCAAGTTTATTTAAAGCTGAGACCAGGGGTAGGGTTATGGGTGAGTCTCCCCCCGAATCATAAACAAGATGATTTACTTCTGTGAGATTACTGATGGTGATCGGCCACAAAGAGGCCAGGTTGATATAATTCACGGTTGTCAGACTCTCAAAAATATGTGTGCTGGGGGTTTCCCAATCGACAAAACCAATGGCAGAGATGAAAATATAAAGGCTGTCGAGCTGTGAGAAGTTGCTGGTAAAGCTTGGAATCCCAGAAAATCCGTTCTCAGTAGATGTCACAAAGGCGTATTGAAGCGTGAGGTTTTGAACTTGACTGGGCACCCAATTATTAAAATTGGTACAATTGAATATCTTCAGAGTTTCAGCACCAGTCAATGAATTTAAGCTTGAAATATCATCAATATGATTCTCATTATAGTCTGGTGTGCCGATAATTAAGGAGCCATCAACGTATGTTACGCCGGGATAATTGATGCTAAAATTATCAACGGCCTCTTGATTTTCTAGAATAATGTCACCAATGTAAACTTGTGCAGAAATGACGTGGGAACTAAATAACAGAAGTAAATAGAATAGAGCTTTTTTCATTGGATTAAGGATTTCGTAAAAACTACTACCAATTTAAAATAAAAAACCCGCCTAGGCGGGTTTTTTATTTATCGAAAAAAATGAATAAATTATAATGTCCAACCTTCGATATCGCTCAATTGAATGGCGGCTATGTCGAGTTTATTTTTCTTGCGATATCCATTGAGCGTTTGATGTACTGCGGTAGGCTTGGCTTCCTTCAGTTTTTCAATACTATCGAAGCCCGCTTTGATCACGTGTTCAATCCACTCAGGCGCAATACCCGCTGCTTCGTATGCCTTCACGTCAGGACCCGTTTGAAACTTCTCTGGTCTCATTTGCGGGAAAAATAAAACTTCTTGAATGGTGGAATTATTCGTTAAAAACATCACCAATCGGTCGATTCCAATGCCCATTCCAGATGTAGGTGGCATGCCATATTCTAATGAGCGCAAGAAGTCTTGATCAATAAACATCGCTTCATCATCACCGCGCTCCTGAAGTTTCAGTTGTTCTTCAAAACGCTCTCTTTGGTCAATCGGATCATTCAATTCAGAATAGGCATTTGCAATCTCCTTTCCATTCACCATTAGCTCAAAGCGCTCTGTCAAATCAGGATTGCTGCGGTGGCGCTTGCAAAGCGGCGACATTTCTACTGGATAATCTGTTATGAAAGTTGGCTGAATGAAATTTCCTTCACACTTCGCACCGAATATTTCATCAATCAACTTGCCTTTTCCCATCGTTTCATTTACCTCAATCCCAATACTCTTGGCGAACGTGCGCAATTCTTCCTCAGACTTTCCTGTAATATCAAAGCCAGTATATTCAATAATGGCGTCGGTCATGCTGATGCGCTTGAATGGGCGCTTGAAATCAATGATTTTATCACCGAATTGAATGCTGGTACTACCAATCGCTTTTTGACATACATATTCCAACATGGTTTCTGTAAAATCCATCATCCAATTGTAATCCTTGTAAGCGACGTAAATTTCCATTACGGTGAATTCAGGATTATGCGTGCGGTCCATCCCTTCATTTCGGAAGTTGCGACTAAATTCATAAACCCCCTCAAAACCACCAACAATCAATCTCTTTAGATACAATTCATTTGCGATACGCAAATACATGGGCACATCAAGAGCGTTGTGATGCGTGATGAACGGGCGAGCAGAAGCACCACCGGGAATGGCTTGCAAGACGGGAGTATCCACTTCGAGATAACCGTGATTGTTGAAGAATTCGCGCATGGCATTTACGATGCGCGTGCGGGTAATAAAGGTTTCCTTTACTTTTTCATTCACAACCAAATCCACATAACGCATTCTGTAGCGCAATTCAGGATCGGTGAAGGCATCATATACATTCCCCTCTTTATCTGTCTTGACCACAGGAAGCGGTTTGATAGATTTGGCGAGTACTGTAAGCTCTGTTACGGAGATGGAAATTTCTCCCATCTTGGTAGTGAATACTGTTCCCGTTATTCCAATAAAATCACCATAATGAAGAAGGTGCTTTACAACATCATTGTAAAGACTCTTGTCTTCGCCTGGACAGATATTGTCTGAAGCAATGTAGATTTGAATTTTACCAGAGCTATCATGTAAATCCGCAAATGAGGCCTTACCCATGACTCGCATGTTCATCATGCGTCCAGCCACGGTTACTGATTTTCCCTCTTCGTATTTTTCCTTTATCTCTTTGGCGGTCGCATTCACTTTGAACTCCGCTGCGGGAAATGGGTCAATACCTTTTTCTCTCAACTTATTTAAAGCCGAGCGTCTTACTACTTCTTCTTCTGATAAATTCTGTATCATGCCGCAAATATACTATCCGAAACAAGGTTTTGGTGAGAGGAAGTGGATTGAGCTTTGTGAGTGTAAAGTTCAATCAAACCTTGTCTTGAATGTAGATTCAGGCAATCTGCCTTATATGGTCAGCAATACCAGAGGATTAACCTTTAAAACATCCGCAATTTTTAGCATGCGCTCGATGGAGAGTTTGGCAAGTCCTAATTCAATACGACTATACGCATTTTGAGAAATGCCTATTTGCGATGCAACGAACTCTTGGGAGTAACCGAGTTCCGTTCTGATACTTCTAATACGAAGGTGTATGTCCTTCGCAGTAAAGTTGTGAGAATTCATATTTCGTGGCTTTAAAAAACATTTTTTTCTTTCAAAAAAAATCAAGTGAGGTTGCGAATATAATAGCAATACGACGAATTTCTATTTTTCACGCATGAGTGGCGTGATTTTGGCCGTAATCCACGATTTCACTATGATTCAGATTTTCATTTAAACAAAAAAAGAGTAAAAAATAAAAACCCCCAGAGGTTATCTGGGGGTTTATTTAATTCCAAAAAAATCGTCATTTATGACAAGGCATATTCTTCAATGGGAGGACAGGTACAAACGAGATTTCTGTCTCCGTATGCATTATCAACCCGGGCCACGGTAGTCCAGAATTTATTATCACGGAGTCCTTTCGAAGGATACGCGGCTTTCTGTCTGCTGTAACTGTGGTTCCAATCATCGGCAGTAACTTCCAAAGCTGTATGCGGAGCCATTTTCAATACGTTGTCATGTTTGTCGGCAATCGCCCCTTCCACTTCTGCGATTTCTTTTCTAATAGAAATCATCGCATCACAGAAACGATCCAACTCTACCTTAGGCTCGCTTTCCGTTGGCTCTACCATAACAGTTCCAGCCACAGGGAAAGAAACCGTTGGGGCATGGAATCCGTAATCAATCAATCGCTTTGCAATGTCTTCTACTTCTATGCCCGCTGCTTTGAATGAACGGCAATCCAAAATCATTTCGTGCGCTACGTGTCCATTGGTGCCAGTGTAGAGCACATCGTAATGTCCATCCAATCGTGCTTTCATATAGTTGGCATTGAGAATGGCATATTTTGTAGCATCTGTAACACCCTCACCTCCGAGCATTTTAATATAGCCGTATGAGATGAGCAAAATAAGTGCAGAGCCCCATGGTGCGCTGCTTACAGCAGAAATTGCCATATCACCTCCTGTTTTGATCAACGGATTACTTGGTAGGAAGGGCACCAAATGCGCAGCCACACCAATAGGTCCCATACCAGGTCCACCGCCACCATGAGGTATAGCAAATGTCTTGTGGAGGTTTAAGTGGCATACATCGGCACCAATGTTTCCAGGATTTGTAAGTCCCACTTGCGCGTTCATATTGGCTCCGTCCATGTAAACTTGACCACCGTTGTCGTGTACAATTTGCGTAATCTCGCGAATGGCCTCTTCAAATACTCCATGAGTAGATGGATAAGTAACCATCAATGCCGCGAGATGGTCTTTGTGTTGCTCCGCCTTTGCTTTTAAATCAGCAACGTCCACGTTTCCATTTTCGTCACACTTCACAACAACTACATTCAACCCAGCCATCACTGCGGAAGCAGGATTGGTGCCGTGTGCAGATGACGGAATCAAACAAATGTTGCGATGTGAATCACCGCGACTTTCATGATATGCCATGATCACTAAAAGTCCAGTTAACTCGCCTTGAGCACCAGAGTTTGGTTGAAGTGAAACACCAGCGAAACCAGTGCATTCACACAAATCATCGTGCAATTGAGCGAGCATTTCTTGATATCCTTGCGTTTGATCTACTGGAGCAAAGGGATGAATATTGGCAAATTCAGGCCAGGTCACGGGTATCATTTCGCTCGTAGAATTGAGCTTCATGGTGCATGATCCCAATGCAATCATAGCATGTGCTAATGAAAGGTCTTTGTTCTCCAACTTTTTCAAATAGCGCAACATTTCTGTTTCACTATGATGTGAGTTGAAATTAGGGTGTGTAAGGAAAGTGCTGGTGCGCTCAAAACCTGATATTGCGCTTGTTCCATTCACTGCGCTTCCATTTTTGCCTGAAACAATATTAACAATCTCGAGAATGTCTGCTTCCGAGGTAGTTTCATTTACCGAAATTCCAATATGTCCAGTTCCAAAGTAGCGGAAGTTAATACCCGCTTTCGCTGCGGCAGCCTTCACTGCGTTCTCGTCGACAGCTACTTTGATGGTGTCAAAATACTTGGAATTAACATTTTCAATGCCAGCAGCCTTAAGTGAGGCTACTAACGATGTAGCTCTTTGATGAATACGGTTTGCAATCGTTTTTAATCCTTGAGGACCATGGTATACAGCGTACATCGAAGCCATCACAGCCAATAGGGCTTGAGCCGTACAAATATTCGAAGTTGCTTTTTCACGACGGATGTGCTGCTCGCGTGTTTGCAATGCCATGCGCAAAGCAGTGTTACCAAGACGGTCTTTCGAAACGCCTATGATACGTCCCGGCATATTGCGCTTGAATTCATCTTTTGCGCAAAAGAATGCCGCGTGAGGTCCGCCATAACCCATTGGAACACCAAAGCGTTGTGAGTTTCCAAAACAGATGTCAGCGCCCCATTCGCCCGGAGGTGTAATCAAGGTCAAAGCCATCAAATCAGAGGCAACGCTTACAAAAGCACTGGCAGCATGTGCCTTTTCGCAAAACGATTTATAGTCATTGATTTGACCATTTCCGTCGGGATATTGTACAAGTGCTCCAAAGTATTCTGAAGAGAATTCATGCTTGGTGAAGTCTCCTACCACAAGTTCAATTTTCAAGTGCTTCGCACGCCCCTTCAATACGTCAAGCGTTTGAGGAAAAATATTCTGATCCACGAAATACTTGTTCGCCCCAGACTGCTCTTTTTCGCGGCTGCGGCTGTGGAAGAATAAAATCATAGCTTCCGCTGCTGCGGTACCCTCGTCCAAAAGAGAAGCATTAGCAATTGGCAAACCGGTGAGATCGGTGACCATCGTCTGGAAATTGAGAAGGGCCTCCAAACGACCTTGAGCAATCTCCGCTTGGTACGGAGTATATGCAGTGTACCAACCTGGATTTTCAAGAACGTTTCTCAAAATTACGGTTGGAACAGAGGTAGGGTGGTAACCCATACCGATATAGCTTTTATTTACTTTGTTCTTTTTTCCTAAAGCCCAAACATGGCTCAAGTAGTCATCTTCGCTAATGGCTGGAGCTACGTTGAGGGGCTTTTTGAGGCGAATCGCTTCGGGAACAGTTTTATTGATAAGCTCGTCGATCGAAGATACACCGATAGCATCGAGCATTTCTTGCACCTCATGCGGACGTGGTCCGATGTGGCGTGAGGCAAAATTTGTACTAGACATTCCTGTGTTGGTTATGTGCCAAAATTAATGGTTGAATGGTTATACAAACAAACCTTTTGTCAACAGGTTCTATTCATTCTTACATTCGCAGCGTCATGGCAGAAGAATTAACCATTCCACAAGGGGTGTCAAAAGAAGAGACTTACAAGGCACTTTACCCTCAAATTGTGGCTCTTGTCGAGGGCGAAACGGACGGTATTGCAAACATTGCTAACATCATAGCAGCTCTCAAGGAAACTTTTCGCTGGTGGTGGGTGGGGGTATATTTTGTTAAATCTAACGAATTGGTGCTCGGTCCGTTTCAGGGTCCCGTCGCTTGTACCAGAATTTCTAAGGGTAAAGGCGTCTGCGGGACGTCATGGGACCGCGCTCAAACTATCATTGTGGATGATGTAGACGTATTTCCTGGTCATATCGCTTGTAGCAGCGCTTCTCGCTCTGAGATTGTAGTGCCAATTATCAAAAATAATGAAGTGGTGGCAGTTTTAGATGTTGATAGCGAACATCTCGCTCACTATGACGCAACAGATCAGGCATATCTGGAACAGATTGCTACTCTCATTGGTAAAATGAACTGGCTATGAAAAATGTAATTCTTGCTTGTGTCGTTTTGCTGTTATGGGGTTGTGCGCAACAAAAACCGTTGAGTGGCGGTGAACGTGATTTTACAGCACCCGTTGTAGTCAATATGTTTCCGCAAAACCTACAGAAGAATTTTTCTGAAAAATCATTTTCTATTGAATTTGATGAGTACGTGGCGCTCAACAATATTTACCAAGAATTATTGATTTCACCACCGATGAAAACTCAGCCTGTGGTGAAGGTAAAAAACAGGACGGTTATTGTTCAGATAAAAGATACCCTTCAACCAAATACCACCTACACTTTTAACTTTTCTGATGGAGTAGTAGATCTTAATGAAGGCAATAAAGCAGAAGATTTGCTTTATGTTTTTTCCACGGGTGAACGCATCGATAGCCTTGCGCTGCATGGTTCTGCGCAATATCCTTTGTCCAACGAAGCTGCTGCTGGTGCGCGCATTCTGGTTTTTTCGGATATGGTAGATTTCGCAAAGGCGGGCAATAAACAGCCTTCCTATTTTACAAAAACGAAAAAAGATGGCTCCTACGTTTTGCCATTCATGAAAGAGGGGAATTATCAAGTAATCGCTTTGGAAGATTTGAATGGAAACTACAATGTAGACGAAGACGAACGGGTGTCGACTTTAATATCTCCGATAGTCCCTCAGGCAGTGGATAGCTTATCTCCAGAACTGAATTTTGAGTTGTTTAGTCAAATTCCCAAAGGCCCGTCAATGGCTAATTACGAGGTTGACTCGACAGGAGTTTTTATTCTTCCTTGGAGTCCCTTCTTTGCTAAGAAAATTGAACTTGACTTGCAGTTTGAAAATAAACTGGAAGGGGTTCTATATTTCAATAAAACTAAGGACTCAATCTTCTATGAGTTGGTAGCTCCTATGCAAAACAGGAATGTTGACCTTTATGTAAATATTAATGATGAATTTGATACGGTTGCCATTCCTCATATAAAAGATGAGTTTAGAACTGCTTTGAAATTGACGCATAACGTTACGCCCAAGTGGAGAAGAAATGACACCATTTTTTTCAGCACACCTTTTATGAGCAGATTGAGAGAAGATGGCGGTAGTATTCAAATTCTAGAGGACTCCATTCTCATTCAAACAGTCGTTCCGAATGCCCTTACCGAGCGTGATTATTACATTACTCCCGCTCTCAAGGAAGGGAAGAGGTATAAGTTGAAATTGTCGAAGGGAACTATTGAAGACCAATTTTTAGTGTCTAATGATTCACTAGAAATTTCATTTCAAACCTATAAAAGCGAAGATCTCGGAGCGATTGAAATTTCGATTGATGATAAGATGAGTGAACAAGCCGGGTGGCTTGAAATATATGACAAGTCTAAAATACTCGTTTGGAAAAAGAGACTTCAACCCAATGATAAAAAGATTCAAATAGAAGGACTCATACCGAATGAATATTCGGTTCGTTATTTCGTGGATACAGATGGTAATGAAATTTGGAATCCGATTGATTTTGATAAAGGGATTCCAGCCGAGGACGTTTATGTATTTCCTGAGAAAATCAATGTTAGGGCAAACTGGGATTTGAAGCTTGCTTTAAAACTCCCCGTATGATCTACGTTTGATTTTAGCCTTGCCTGTCTTGTCAATGCATAGCTTTCGATGGTTTACCGCGGCGTCTGCGTCACCAAGTTCAGCTGCTTCATTCCATTCCATGCAAGCACCTTCCATGTCATGCATAAGGTAAAATGCTTCACCTCGATAGTACAAGACCTCGCCGTGAAAATCAATATTCTCTAATCTCAATTCACTGAGAATTTCTAAGGCATTTCTAAATTGTCCCATATCAATGAGCATCACAGCGACATTTAGTTTCGCGCGGTGTTGCTTTGGATTCATTTCGTATGAGAGTTGGAAGTACTCCATCGCTTGCAGGTTGCGACCCGTGTCGGCAAGATTGGCTCCTTTGAGATAGTATGCATCAGAATAGGTGCTGTCAAGTGCAATTGCCATATCCACGTAGCGCGAGCAGGCTTTGTTGTCTGCGTTCATGTATTCAACCGCCGCCATCCAATAATATCCACGTGGGTCATCTTGTTGTTTTTCGATGTATGAAATGATATCGAGTTTTGCGCCGTCGAGCTGTCCAATGGTTGATTTGCATATACCTCTATTCAGAAAAAGATCATCCTCTCGGTAACCATAAACTCTGGCTCTATCATAATCTTGAAGTGCCATGGCAGCATCGCCTACTTTTTGAAGACAATCTCCTCTCAATTTGAAAGCTTCGGGATTAGCTCCTTTTTCAAGAAATTCTGTTAGAATGGTAAGAGCGGTCTCGTATTCCCCTGCACTGTAGGCTTCGTTTGCCTTGCGCATCTCGTCCTGGCCAAATCCATTGATTGCGGCTAGGAAAAGAGAGAATACTAGAATAATTGCTTTGCTCATTTTATTGGTACTTGGTCCTGATGTATACGAATTTGCAGCTAAAAGTTTCGCTTTTTAGTAAATTTCAGCAAAATTTACGGAATGAGAATATTAAAGCGTTTTCTGTTCGGTTTGCTTGCTACGTTGGCAATTGCTATTGCTGCCCTTTATATTACAGGTAATGAACACATTCTTTATGGTCTTCGAAGCACATATCTTATAGGGAAATCTAAGCCAGACATCTATGATATGGAATATTTCGATGTGTCGACCATCAAGGCTGACAAGCCCGAGCCGTGGCCTCTTTCCAAAGACTTTAATAAAAAGAATCTCAGTGCTGAAGAGCTCACTTTGCACGCTCAGTATGAATCTACGGCTTTTTTAGTTATTAAAAATGATAGTTTATTATTCGAACAATACTTCGCCGATGGCAGTGAGAAAGCGAGAAGTAATACTTTCTCAATGGCAAAGAGTTTTGTTTCCTTGATGATTGGAAAGGCGATTGAAGAAGGATATATCAAGAATGTAAATCAGAAGGTTTCGGATTTTATTCCTGAGTTCGATAAGGGGCTTGGTGAAGATTTGACAATTAAACATCTTCTTCAAATGAGCTCAGGAATTCCTTTTGGTGAGAGCTATGGGAATCCATTCGGATTTATGGCTAAAGCTTATTTTGGTAAGAATCTAATTGAGGAAACCCTGCAGTTCGACGTGGCTTCGACTCCAGGGCAAGGCTGGATTTATGAAGGCGGCAATACCATTCTGTTGGGTATGATTGTGTCTAGGGCTACTGGAAGAAGCTGCTCCGAGTATTTTCATCAAAAATTTTGGTCTTGCATTGGAACTGAGGAAGACGCGTATTGGAACCTCGACAAGCCCGATGGAATGGAAAAGGTCTTCTCCGGATTTTATGCCACCGCACGGGACTATGGGAAAATTGGGCGTCTTATGATTCATGAAGGCGTGTTGGGTAATGACACGGTTATTTCTCCAGCATTTATGAAGGACTCTTTTACACCGTGTATGATAAAAGATATCTCACCAAAGGGGACAGGCGAAAATTGCTATTGGTATGGATACCAATGGTGGTTGGGAGAAGTAGATGGCATTCCTTTTTACAATTGCCGAGGCTTAAGAGGTCAATATGTGGTGGCCATTCCGTCACTTGATCTTGTAATGGTGCGATTGGGACATACTCAAAGCGCAGAGCGGGAGCGACACATGCCTAAGGATATGATAGAGTGGATTAGAATGGCAAAGCGTATAGCATCATGAAAAAAGATATAGAACTACCTTCAGCCGAAGGTGTGGCACTTGCTTTTGTGCCAGATAAAGATGCCGATGGAAAAAAGATCTGGACCGTCGGTATATATAATGAAAGGGCTTCTGAGATTACCAACGTGATCATCAACGCCAGTGGTACAGGACGAATCAAAGGTGTGGAAAAACAAACTGCAAGTATTAGGTTTTTAATTGATGCAGTACCTGGAGGTCGTTTCAAGTCTTTTGAAATATTGGTCAAAGACTCCATGGAGCTCAGCAATACCTATTGGGTGAGTTTTTTTGAGGGTGATCGTTTGTGTGATAAAAAATTTGTAGTACCACCTAAATTTTTGGCACTACAGAAAAAGGAATTGATCACTCCCCTTCGAAAACCAGGTGTAGTGGTGCGATAAAAAAAAAACGACCACACTTTTGAAGTTGTGGTCGTTTGAAAAAAGCCTTCCAATATTTGAATGGAAGCTCTTGAATATTGTTAGAAAGGCAAGACTGTGATACCCACTGCGACCGGATATGCTTCGGGGCCTTTTCCGTCGCGGAACAGGGAAGTTAAACCGTAGCTGGCCCAGAGAGTGATGTCGCGGTATCCTACGCGCACTGTAGCGTCTAAACTTATTGGGGCAAGGTTGAAATCATCTACCACTGTCTCTCGCTGAGTGCGTCCATCCATTTCGAACTTTTGCTTGGTGCGGCTACCGATACGCAAACCACCAATCACCCCCATGTCCAAGTGAAAATTCCTATCAGGATTTAGACTGGTATTCAATGAAAGTAGCAATGGTACTTGAAGGGAGGTAACGCGGAGTTTATTCTTAGAATAATTAGGTAAAGAATCAATTACGCCCCATGTAGAGTCAGAATTGTTTAAAACACGGACGTTATCAGTAAAGGAATAGCTATTCCATGCGATGGCGAAACCTGTGGTAATGCCTACGTAATCTTTTACAATTCTAATTTTTTCTTCGGCCATATTCCATCTCCAACTCAAAGAGCTTGCAGGATCGTTTTCCATCCAGGCGTCTTCCCCTTCGAAATTGGTATTGCCAGAACCGTTGATTAAGAAATTTACCCCCAAGTCAAGGCCCGCGAAGTAGGTAAGCTTTTCTTTGCGCTCTTTGTCTGAAACACCACTAGTGTCGATCTTTAGATTGTCTTTTTTAATGATTAGTATATCATTCTTCTCCAATGAGATGAAGGTAGTGTCTTTAGGTTGCTCTGATTGGGCAATGAGCACTGATGTCATGAGCAAGGCAGCGAAACTTGAAAGGAGGGTTTTCATATCTGTAAGTGTTATATTTTCTTGTTATTTGTCAGTGTGACGCCCAGATGTCAGGTTTCGTTACAGCTTCTAGTGAAAATAATTCCGTTTATGTGCTTTTTCCGACCATTGGCTCATTTTGTGTTGCCCATGTTGCACTAAAAAACCATATTTGCCATTCAGTGAACCGTCCACTTTGCATAATCATCTCTACTTTTCTTAAAGATCGTTGGTCTTTGATGGTTAATCTATTGCGCCTTAATATTTTATCTTCGGTCTTGGTTCTTTCGGTTTTCATTTTTCCTGGCTTTTCATCACTTCCAACCTGGGCCCAATCAAATAAGGTGGTTCAAGACGAGTCGATAAAAGACCTAGAGGGAACAGTGGAGGTAAGTTTTAAAATTGATATGAATGGCAAACTAGATATCGTTTCCATCAACGCGACCGATCCCAAACTAGGGGAGTATGTAATTAATAAGTTGAAGAAAATTAAGCTTGAAAAAGGCGATCCTCAAATAGGGCAAGTCATTAAATACAGATTTGTCTTTAAGAAACAGGTATAATTTACCAATTTTGTCACATGGATTTTTTGGAAAATATAGAGATGCCTGCGTGGCTGTCTTATGGCATTGCAATTACTGTGGTCATTATTTTTATTTGGTGGAAATTCAAGAGCTATATTTTGTTCCCGTTTCAAAGCAACGAAACAACAGGTATCATTACCAATTGGATGGCGATGTCTGAAGGTGGCAAACGCTATTACTATCCCCTAATTGAATTCACCACATTGGATGGTCAAGTGGTGAAGTTTAGGGCCGAAGAACGCAGCGAAGGAGCTCCATTGTATGAGCCAGGAACGACTGTTATTATTAGATACCGTCAAAAAGACCATAAATTCGTTAAGGTGAAATATCCAGCGATTTAATTTTGAGTTTTAGGGAATTATCCTACATTCGTCCCGCTAAACAATTTAATAATTTATATCCAACATGAAAAAGTCATTTGCTCTTTTCTTCGCGGCTTGCGGCATTGTTGCCCTTTCATCTTGCGGTGGCGGCTGGACAGAAGAAAACAAAACTTCAATGAAAGAAACTTGCACTTCTCTTCAAGAGATTGTCTACCCAGATGATGCAAAGGCTATTTGCGATTGCTATGTAGATAAGCTCGTTGCTCAGTACCCAAAGGCTGACATGACTCCAGAGCAGACTTCTGCTGTATTGGACGAGTGTTCTGCTGATGCTAAGAAAAAGGCTGAGGAAGAAGCTGAGAGAAAGATGCAGGAAATGCTCAATAGCATGGATGCTGCAATGGATAGCGTTCCACCAGCACAGTAATCTTCTTTAAAATAAGATTCTAAAATGCCTCAGTAATGAGGCATTTTTTATGGTCTAAGTTTTAGTGTTTGTTTGCCAATTGGCCACAAGTGGCGGGTACTTCTAATTTTTAGTGTTTGTTAGCTAGCTGGCCACAGGCGGCGTCGATGTCTTTGCCGCGGCTTCGGCGAACATTGACTACAAGATTTCTGCTCTCTAGAAACTTAGCAAAGGCATCGACTCTTTCAGGTGATGCCTGTTGAAACTCCCCGTCGTCGATAGGGTTGTACTCAATGATATTGATTTTTACCGGCAAATTCTTCGAATAATTGGCCAACTCGTGAGCGTCTTTGATAGTATCATTAAAATCCTTGAAAATGATATACTCAAACGTTATGCGAGTACCGGTTTTATCATAGAAATAGCGCAATGCATCCGACAGGATCTCGAGATTATTAGTCTCATTGATATCCATGATGTGATTGCGCTTTTCGTCGTTGGCGGCATGTAATGACAAAGCTAGGTTGAACTTCGCTTGATCATCCCCGAGCTTTTTGATCATCTTGGCAATTCCCGCAGTGCTTACAGTAATGCGCTGCGGCGACATCCCCAAACCATCGGGTGAGGTAATCTTTTCAATG
This sequence comes from Flavobacteriales bacterium, assembly GCA_046309775.1. Lineage (GTDB taxonomy): Bacteria > Bacteroidota > Bacteroidia > Flavobacteriales_D > Sanyastnellaceae > JAIXWP01. The sequence continues at coordinate 7,272 of JBKCOM010000161.1, read as the reverse complement.
GAGGTGAGAACATTTTTATAGTTCAAAAGAGGCTCACCCATGCCCATATACACAATATTGCTCAATGGAATTTGATAGCGGCTGTTTGCTTCATTTCTCAAAAACACCACTTGATCATAAATCTCACCTGCTGTGAGGTTGCGCATCATCTTGAGTCTGCCGGTAGCACAAAATTTACAACCCAGACTACATCCTACCTGTGAGGAAATACATGCTGTCATTCGGCTCGTGGTCGGAATGAGTACTCCTTCTACCACTTTGTCACCCTCCAATTGAAAAGCGCATTTTACAGTTTTGTCGTTGCTTACTTGGCGATCAAGCAAGCTGATAGTGTGAAGTGTGAAATGTTCAGAAAGTAACTCCTGCAGACCTTTCCCGATATTCGACATTTGGTCAAAAGTCGTAGCCGACTTTTTCCAAAGCCATTCCATTACCTGTTTAGCACGGAACTTTTTTTCACCATGTGCTTCAATGAAGGTGATGAGTTCTTCGAGGGTGAGGCTGCGTATGTCCTTTTGAGCAATCGGCATTTCGGATGCAAAGATACTGCACAAATAAGAAAGCCGCCGGAATCTTTATCCCGACGGCCTTCAACCTGTTTGTTATGAAAATTACTACTTGCAGCCTTATGCGGATTTCTTGAAGGTTAAACGGTAGCGGAATACTTCTCCTATTACCACACTGTCTTTATCTACCTTCATTTTTCTTACCTGTGATTCAATGAATTTCTTGATCAACGGATTTTTTGTTTGAATCAATACTACACGAACATCACCCTCTGGATATACTTGCAACATCACATCAGCAGTTCCTTCAATTTCCTCTTTGGTGCTTTGCGGATAAAAGATGTGCTTGCTTACTTCTTTGTCCATGGAGCGCTTTAGCGCAGTTTTTTTCTTGTTCTTGTCGCGGTTAACATCAGTGTTGTCAGCGCTTACTGTAGTGTTGATGAGAACACTGAATAGGATTGTTAAAGTGAGTGCAATGCTTTTCATGGCGTTTGTTTTTTTATGTTGGTTTTTTAAATTCTGTTTGTTTGATAGTATGACGCCACGACTTCCATTTTGTTACACATTTTTTTTCAGAAAAATATAAATTGATGATTTCAAGGATAAGCGGTAAGGAAAATGGATGAATGAAAAAGGCCGCTTCGTGCTTCACGAAACGGCCTATTCATCTAGTAAAAAACTATTTTGGTTGTGGTTTAATTACCTAATCTAATAGTGGTGCGCTCCCCCGTATCTGTATTAATAATGTCTATAAAGGCATTTTGAGCGTAGCGAGCATCGCCAAATTGAATCGTTTGATTGGAGTAACTACCTACAATAGGTTCAATCAATTGCTGCCCCAATACATTATAGGCAGTAATCTTGAAGTTGTAGGCCTCATTATAGTTGAAGTTCAATACCACACCTCCAGTACTGAGATAGCCTGTGATGTTTTCGGTCTTTTCTTCTATTGTTACTTCAGCGTTACGTGCTTTTCTGATTTGGAAGCGTGCTTCATTGTTATCGGGTAGTAATTCCACCGGCAAAGATTGTGTGGTGGCCATGTCTACTTGCTTTTTAGTGAGCATGTCTTCAAAGAAGTAAGTATAACCTTCTTCGGCAACGTTGCCGCTCCAGCTAATCACTGCTTTTCCACCAGCGAGCGACTCTATCTTCAATGGAATGATAAACTCTTCTTTATCGCTTGGGAAACCGTTGATCGCAAGGTCAAAGCCGTCAGTACTTACCGAACAGAAGTACGGAGCGCTCTCTTGAGGACTTTTTAGCTTTTGCGCATCAGCCTCGTATTCAAATCCTGCGGTTGATGTCTCGTCGAAAGTGATGATCGTCTCATCTTTTCTGCCACCATTATTGAGCGACAGTTTAATCATATTACTTGAACGGAGATTCTTAAATGTGCCACTTGTTGATGTTTTTACGCTTTCGGTAACTCTCAATATAGGAGAGGCTCCATTAGCCTGAACAAAGAAGCTTTGTGAGCTCGGGATGATTCCTGTGCCACCATTGGTGCCTACACCATTGATGTAGCTTGCAAATTGACCAATGGCTTGATCGTATACGTATACCGCGTTGGCGACATTCGTCTTTGTCCAACCAGTGGCATCCCAATCGATTGCAGATGGGTATGGATTTCCAACAAGACTCCAGCCGTCAGCTACAGCATTGCCTGTATTAGTAAACGTTACAGGAAGCGACTGCAAATTTTTCAAGATTGGACCAGTTACATCCAGATTGAGATTTCCAGCATTCATATAGATGAAGTAGCCACGTCCAGCAACCAACCCTTCAGATATGGATGTTACCCCAACGTATCCTTGATTTCTGTTTCCTGATAATGTCTCATTATACCATTGCACATTATTAAAAGAATTGCTTGGGAAGTCGGAACCTGGGAAGCCGGTTGTGATCATATCATCATTCCAATCGCTCACTATTTCTCCAGAAACAGGCGCACAGATATTTACCCATCCATTGCTAAGAGCAGTGTGATTTCTTTGAATGGTGACATCACCCACAACATCTCCACTTGTTAGAGGTCCGATACTACCGGTTCCAGTGCTATATGAGTTAAGTGTCAATCTACCATTTGTGCTGAATGTTCCAGCGTTCACCTGAAGTAGCCCTTTTACGCTCATTCCTGTTCCTGCTACCGATACACCAGCGGCATTATTGCAATTCACATTATGGAATTCAGTAATCGTAGTTCCAGTAATCGACTGCGAGCTTGTACCGTTGAAATTGACTGTACCTGTTGTAATGGTATGTGTACCGCTGTTCAGATAAGTTCCATGCAAAGTCATTGATGTAGATCCTTGATTGAAACTTGCAGTGTTTTCAATGGTAAAGTTGCGAGCGGTGATCAGTGCATTGTTAGTGATGCTATGACCGGCTTGAATCACAATACTTGTGCGGCTGCAGAAAGATGAGATAGCTTGTGGCGAGCCTGTTGGGCTCTTTGACCAAATCGCATCCGTAGTATTACCGGAAGCACGGCTGTACCAAACGGCAGTGGCTTCAGCGAGTGTGAATTCAGCTCCATTGTTCATACTCACGCCAGTGAATGTCAAGAATGGAGCAGAGTAGGTACCTTCTATTGGTGTTTCATCGTCATATCCATCACCATCATTATCTACAATTAAGATCATATCTGATGGAGAGGGCGTGAGACCTGATACATTAAAGCGAACGGTGATTGTTCCGACTTCTCCAGTCTCTTCAACTTTCCAGCGTCTGCCCATGATATTTGTAATAGCACAACTGCTGCCACCGTAGGCACTGAAAGAGGTGCTGCCATTATCATTTCCACAGATCAAATAATCGCCATTGCCAAGACTTGAAGGACTTGAGAACTGAACAATACCATCGCTGTTTTCGCTTTGAGCGCTTGTTTGATTAAGACCTTGGGCGGTGTTGTTTCCAATTCCAAATAAGTCATGAGAATAGCTTGAGAAGCCATAATAATCGTGTTCGGCGACTGCAATGCTGAAACCATACTTTATCGATAGATAGGTATATATGTTTGCTTTTTCAGAAGCAGTCAATTGTCTATTGTAAGCAATCACCTCTGCGATGTATCCATTGATGCCCTGAGTTCCAAAACCACGTCCGATTACGCCATTGGTCATTCCTGGACTGGTGGTCGCATCATTGTCTGTGGTGGTACTAGTGACTGCATTTTTTATTTCGGTCACAGTGCGTGAGCTTGTAGAAGGATATTCACCCATCACTACGCATGGTGTTTCAGTGGCAGCGTCATAGCCGTTTACGGTAACATCCGCATTGGCCGCCGCCGCATTTTCTCCAAAGCGCAGGGTGGTGTTGTTCGCATACCCTAGGTGCATTCCTCGTGGTGTTGTACTTTGTACGCCAACAACGTATCTCAACGTGCTTGCATCAACTCTTTCAACCACGGTAATGATGGTATAATCGCTACCTAGTGATGAATAGTTGATATTAAAGAAGCGGCCACCCCCATTGAATTCAATTGCAGGGTTGCCATTCATGGCGTTGGTAACTAATCTGGGTCTCGGAGCAGAAGAAGGGTCCGATTGCGTTGCATTAACACCATTCCCAGACTGATCGTTCCAGAAGGTAAGTAAGGCACCATTGCTTGAACTAGACGTTCCAGCATCGGCCTTCAACCAAATGGAAAGACCAGAAGAAACGCCTCCTGGGGCTTGTGAGAATATTTGACCTGAGGTCGCTATTCCTATTATTAAAGCCAGTGTTTTGTAAATCTTTGTTTTCATCAAAATCGAGGTATGTGCCCCTTATTACGGCACCTCGCGTTTTAATGTTTCAATAACAAAGCAATTGCATGCACAAATACTTCAACTCATACCGCGCCATTGCCTTTCATACCAATCGAAAAAAAATGCCGCATCCATTTATGGTGCGGCACTCCTTAAAATATGAAAACAGTCTTTTAAATTACAATTCTAATATCTGTTCGAATTCCGTGAGAGAAACGAATTGCTCAATTCGAGAAGAAATTTCTTCCTTCGTAAGTTCAAGCAATCTTTCCGGTCCAAACTTCTCACAGGTGAAGGAGGCCATTGCCGAACCCACGATTACCGCGCGCTTCATATTGTCAAAACTAATATTTTGCGTCTGCGCAAGATATCCAATGAAACCGCCGGCAAAAGTGTCTCCCGCGCCAGTTGGGTCAGCGACTTCTTCCAAAGGAAGCGCAGGCGCGAAGAATACATTTTCTTTATCAAACAAAAGCGCTCCATGTTCACCCTTCTTAATAATAAGGTATTTAGGTCCCATGGTCAATATTTTGCGGGCTGCACGTACCAAAGAATACTCTTTGGATAATTGCCGCGCTTCCTCATCATTGATCGTAAGTACGTCGATTTTAGCAATCACCTTCATCAAATCTTCCCAGGCGATATCCATCCAGAAGTTCATAGTGTCTAATACCACTAGCTTCGGACGATTAGGGATTTGATCAATTACACGCATTTGCACCGCAGGAGCGAGATTGCCCAACATGAGGAAATCACAGTTCTGGTATGCATCAGGTACAATCGGATCAAAATTGGCCAGTACATTCAAATCTGTAATTAATGTATCACGAGAGTTGAGATCGTAATGATACTTGCCTGCCCAGAAGAATGATTTTTCTCCCTGCTTTATTTGAAGGCCATCTTGGTCGATGCCGCGGCTCTTCATTTCCTGCAACATCTCATTGGGGAAGTCGTCTCCAATAACGCTGATGAGACCAGAGTTTTTTACAAAATGTGATGCTGCAAGAGTAATATATGTGGCTGCGCCACCTATTACTCTGTCTTTCTTTGCAAATGGCGTTTCGATCGAATCGAAGGCCACCGTTCCTACGGCTACTAAATTCATTTATTCATTTATTTTTGCAAAGATATTCTGATATTGCGTTCTACCTCGTAATATGCAGTCCAATTAATTACATCGTTTGAGTTTGCCTTCTCTATTCATAATAGCATTTGCCCTATGAGAAAGGGTTGCACAGGTCTTATATACAAGGATTCAGAGAGCCGTCAATGGCACAGCGAGTTTAATGTTATTGGTGGAAATAGTGCTGTTCGTAAAAATGCGCTTTATGAAAACGCCGACGAGGCATCATTCCTTTCCGGTGCATGGATCAATAGCCCTACTGCAGATTGGCAATTAGATCACGCTTTGGTGCGTCAATCAGTTGCTTCATGTGAGGCGTTCGATACTATTACGGGACCAGTTCATGGTTTTTATTATGATAAAAAAGAAGAGCGGCTATTGCTTCATGGCGACTTCGCTCGGCAACATCCTCTATTCTATTATTCAGAGGTGGATTTTTTCGCTTTCGCTCCTTCGGTGTCCATACTCATTCAACTCCTCAAAAAGAAAGATAAACCCATAGTGCCTGATCAAGAGGGCGCTGCTCTGCTCTTGACCTTCGCGTCGATATTGGGCGACAAAACACTCGTAAAGGGTGTTTATAAACTTCTTCCAGGGCATTCATTAGAATGGAGAGGTGGCGACTTTAAGACTCGCATGAGAAAGAACTTATTGGGAATCAAAAGGAGTTTGAAAAACCCCTCCGATGCGATCACCCAACTATCCTCAGCATTCGAGAAGGCTTCTGCTGAAATGACTCAATTCGCGAAGAAGTGCAATGTGGCACAGCTCAACTTGCTCAGCGGTGGCATTGATTCACGCACGGTTTTGTTTGAGTCAATAAAACAAGATGTCAAGCCCGAAATCCTTTGCTTTTCCAAAAGGGATTACTTTGATCACCAAATAAGCGAACAGATCGCGACGGACTTAGGGCTAACATATAATTTTTTCGACCTGCATGAGGGTGAGTATATGACATTCACAGAAAGCGTGGATGAGTACGATGGCACGATTAATTATCTCGCGAGTTCTCACCATCGATTGGCTATTAATGGGCTCGAGAAGCGCTTTGGTCTTGTGGCGGCTGGTCAATTGGGGAATGAGATTTTAGCAGAGTATTTTGTGAAAAACGCAACGCCCGAACGAACGTTCGGTTCGATGATAGCCTATAGACCAGCTTTATTTCTCTGTCAAAATGAATTGATGAGAGCGTGGAGTCAAACTCCTGATAGTGTTATTTTCAAATTATATAATAGGGGTTTTTTGTACACAAATTCAGCGGCTTATAGTACAAATGAGGCCGTGCTGTTTAGCCCATTCACTAGCGCTGATTTCGTTGAAGCCGCTCTTGCTTTAAACCCGAGTTTGATTGCCAATCATGGTATTTACATGCGATGGATGAAAGAAAAATATCCAAAAGCACAGCGCTATATTTGGGAGAGATATAGGTCGTTGCCGAAGGGTGGACTTTCGCTGCATTTGGCAAAGTGGAAGATGAAGACAATGATTAAGCTCGTTTATGCGCGCAACAATTTTAAAGGTGCCTCGATGACACCCGTGGATGAATGGTATGCATCATCACCACAACTACGGGATTTTTTTACAAGAGAATATAATGAAAATAAAAACATACTCGAACTGTTTCCTCAACTGAAAGAAATGGTGGAACGCGATTATGATTCAATGAGCGTGATGAATAAAGGTTCTGTAATTACTTTGATTAAGGCAAGTAAAATGTATTTCAAAAAATAATGAGTGTCAAAGACTACATACAAACGTTCATTCACCGCAAGGGTATGTGGATGTTGGTAGCCAATGGAATCACGAAGGTGCTCGGTTTCGTCTCAGTTATGATCGTGACAAGACTTACGACAGAATCGGATTTTGGGAAGTATTCTTATGCATTCAA
>JBKCOM010000160.1:0-5644 GCA_046309775.1 Flavobacteriales bacterium | reverse complement strand
TTTTTTTCATAAGGGTAATATTACTGCGTTAAACTTGCATGTCGCTTTGCAGCACCGCAAAGCTAACAAACCTTTTTATAATATGTGTAAAGTCAGGTATTTATTGATATTCACAATGGCGTTGGGAATTCTCACCTTCTCTTCTTGTGAAAACAATCCGCTCAAAAAAGTGGATGTCTCCGAATCCAAGCTAGAAGTGAAATTCAGCCGCCTCGATAGGGATATCTGGGCGATCGATTTTCAAAATCCCGTGGCCGCTAGCCAATTACTATACCAAAAGTATGGCAGTTTTTACTGCGACTACATGGAGCTCATTCTTCAAGCTGCGCCATGCCGCCCCGATAGCAATATTCTCGCGCTCGAAGGTTTCGTCAATCATCCCAATATGACGGATTTGCAAAATCGCATTCAACAAAAATTTCCTGATTCAAACCTCGAGTCCTTCAATGCGGAATTTACCGAAGCCATTCGTCGTTGGAATCATTACTTCCCTGATAGCATTGCTCCTGAAGTAGTTTATATGAATTCAGGCCTCAACTTTAGCGCTTTTTCTACCGACTCTGTCATCAGCGTTGGCCTGGATTTCTTCCTTGGCCCGAATGACAGCCTTGTAAAGCTCTTCCCGCCAGACATTTTCCCACAATATTTCAAAGATGATATGCGCGAAGACTATCTTGTGGTAAACGCTATGAAGGACTTCTGTTGGGCGCAATGCAATAAGCAAGACCACACGACTTCCAAATCAGATTTGCTAAGCATCATCGTGCATCAAGGCAAGGTAATGTATATGCTCGACGCCATGTTGCCCGAGGCAGCAGACTCTACAAAGATGAATTGGAGCGCCTCTCAAATGGAGTGGGCGCAAGCCAATGAAGTGCGCGTTTGGAAAGAATTGGCCAATCAACAGGTATTGTTTGGCACTGAACACAACAAAAATAAAAAGTGGATTGATTTCGCTCCATTCACCCGTGTAGAGGCCATTCCGCAGGATTCTCCGCCTCAATTGGGCATTTGGATGGGATGGAATATGGTAAGAGCGTACATGAAAGCAAATCCTGACGTTACTTTGCACCAATTATTAGCCGAAAAAGACGCCAAGAAATTCTTGAACGTCTATAAGCCCAAGTAACATGAAGAAGACAGAAATTCATTTTGACATAGAGTTGGACGAAAACAACGTTCCCGAAAAAATTATGTGGAATGCCAAAGACGCCAACAAGACCGCAGAAGCCAAAGCAATGATTCTATCGGTATGGGATAAAGATGAACGCAACACGTTGCGCATCGATTTATGGAACAAAGAGATGGAAGTCGAAGAGATGAAACGCTTCGTGCATCAGACCATTCTTACCCTTGCAGATAGTTTCGAAAAAGCTACAGGTGAAAAGAAAATGGCCGATACCATGCGCGACTTTTGTGATTACTACGCAGAAAAACTTGAAATTAAATAAAGATGCAGATTACTTCCGCCGAGTTTGTAACCTCCAGTGTTTCGATTGATAAATGTCCACCGCAGAAATATCCAGAAGTGGCATTTATCGGCAGAAGTAACGTGGGCAAGAGCAGCCTCATCAATAGACTCACGAATAAAAAAGGTCTCGCCAAAACATCGGGCAAACCCGGGAAGACACAGACGATCAATCATTTTGTGATCAATGAGAACTTCAAGAATCCTTGGTATTTAGTGGATTTACCGGGCTACGGTTATGCTAAAGTCGCCAAGACATCCCGCAAAGCTTGGAGTATTTTTATAGAAGAATATCTTACCAAAAGAGAAAATTTGTGCTGTGTTTTTGTGCTCATTGATTCGCGTCTCGAGCCACAGAAATTAGATTTAGAATTCATCACACAGCTTGGAGAATGGGGACTTCCCTTCGCAGTAATATTTACAAAAGCGGATAAAATGAAGCCCGGTGGTTTGCAGGCAAATGTTCAATTGTTTGAAAAAGCCATGCTTGAAATTTTCCACGAGCTCCCCAACATCCTCATCACCAGCGCCGACAACGGTCTCGGCAAAGACGAGCTCACGCGTTTCATTTTCGAAGAAGCCATCACCCCAGACGCCTAGCGGCAAGAACGAGAGATTGGAATTTGGAGATTGGAATTGGGATTGGGATTTGGCATTTAGAGATTGGAATTTAAATCGCCTTCCAAACTAACCCACTAACTTATTATCTTATTACCCTATTACCCTATTATCTTATTAACTTATTACCTTATTACCAAGCCATTCCGACAGAATTCTATTAAACGTCTCCGGGTGTTCCATCATGGGGGCGTGGCCGCATTCGTCGATCCAGAAGAGTGAAGAATTGGGCAATAACTGATGAAATTCTTCGGCGACTTCGGGTGGCGTGATGGTATCATTTTTTCCCCAAATCAGGCACACTGGCATATTCATTTTTGGGAGATCCTTTGCCATGTTGTGACGAATAGCGCTCTTGGCAAGCGCGAGGATGCGCAACACACGATTGCGGTCGTTTACTACCTCAAAACATTCGTCCACCAATTCATCTGTCGCGTGTTTTGGATCATAGAAAGTCACCGCTACTTTTTGACGAATAAATTCTTTGTCCTCGCGACGTGGAAACGAGCTTCCGAAGGCATTTTCATAAAGACCGCTGCTCGCGGTCAGAATCAATTGTGCCACCTTTTCGGGGTATTCTCTAGAATAAACGAGAGCCACGTGACCACCAAGTGAGTTGCCCAGCAAGCTCACCTTATCGTATTGTTTGTGTTTTATAAAATCTCTGAGAAAATGCGCCAGACTTTTCACCCCTGTAGTAAGCACGGGCATGGTGTATAACGGCAACATAGGAATCACCACCGTATGCGTTTTAGAAAAATGTTCTACCACATCACGAAAGTTGCTCAACGCGCCAAACAGGCCATGCAAGAGGATAAGCGGCTTCCCCTGACCCTCTTCAATATACCTAAACTGCCCCTCTTCTTTTAATTGATAATCCATAGTGTTGGTTCTTGTCTGAGGGCGAAGATAGAGAAAAAGCGACAAAGCGCGCGCCCCTGTGGGGACGGAGGAACGGTTACTTTGATTCTAGGCAAGCCCTCCTTAAATTCCAGCCTTGCCATTTCTCAAACGTGATATTAGGCATTCTTTTTTCTTCCTGCTCCAGCCTTTTATTTGCTGCTCTCTCTGAAAAGCTTCGGATATTCTGGAGTATTCTTCAAAATATACCAACTTACATGGCCCGTTTTTCCTTGTAAAATTTGCACCGAGACCTGCGTTATGGTCATCCAATCTTTTTAAAATGTCTTTGGAACTTCCTACATAGAAAGCTCCATTTGCACATTCCAAAATATACAATCCTTGAATCTTCATGTCTCTGTTTTAAGCTAAACTTAGGCTTCTGCTCTCATGAATACAAATACTTGTTATTCGAATAAATTATAAGAGTTTTAAAAAAATTAACCCATCCAGTACATTAAAATTTGTTTCTCCACGGACTGCGACGCCCTTCGACTCCGCTCATCAACTGCGCTTGCGCTTGTTGATTCTCTTCGCTCAGGGACCGGTGCATACTGCCGCAAAAACTTTAAGGTTGGGCAAAAAAGAGAAGGAGTTGGAAAACTGCGTTTTCCAACTCCTTCTCTTTTTTGCCCTTTTATTGACCCCATGAAGCCCGGTCCCTGAGCGGAAAAAATTATCGAGCGACAGCGATGATAATTTTTGGAGTCGAAGGGTGGTGCAGGCCGTGGAGCAACATAATTCTATCAAGCGTTTGCGAAGATAATTTTTAGAGTCGTTGGCATGTCCTGAGCAATGTCGAAGGAGTCGTGCCCACCGTGGAGCAACATAATTCAATCCACTAAACGGGTTATATATAGTATTCAAGTTTATTCTATAAGTTTTTCGAATAACCCCTTCGTCCCTAGATAACTCCGTCCTCCGTAACTCCGCCCCTCAGTCCCTCCGTAACTCTACTCCCATTTTTTCCCACTCTCAATAATCCAAAGCATTTGTTATTGTTTTTCAATATTTTACAATCAATTTATCAAACTTTCTTTCTTGATTACAAACCCCATTTTATCAACAAAATCGAGAAAAATGTCGTTTGGTGGGTAATAGTGGGAAAAATGGCTTAATTTCGTGCCCAAGTAGCGAATACCTAGGCATGCTAAACCTTCTCGGCGAACACATATGTAAAGTGGATAATAAGGGCAGATTGCTCTTCCCGTCCAAGTTGCGTAAGCAGCTCGAAGAAGTATTGCACCACGGTTTGGTGATCAACAGAGACATCTATTCAAGATGCCTCGTGCTCTACCCAAAGCCAGAATGGGATCGCATACAACAAGACTTCGGAAGACTCAACCGATACAACAAAGTCCACCTCGAATTCATGCGTCGCTTCCTCAATGGAGCCACCACACTCGAATTGGACAATGCCGGTCGTCTGTCTTTGCCTTCATCGCTTTTGAGCTATGCAGACATCGACCTCAAGAAGAATAATGAACTCGTGATCATCGGCGCACTCGAAAAGATGGAGATATGGAGCGCTGAAAACCACGCAAAACTCATTGACGAAAATCAACTCGACTTCGCAGCTATCGCCGACCAGGTGCAGCGCGATCTCGGTGCGATGAATAATAACTAATCCGATACCAAGTGACCACTTACCACCAACCAGTGCTGTTGCAAGAATCGGTAAACGGATTGAACATTAAACCCGACGGGGTTTACGTGGATGTGACTTTCGGTGGTGGAGGTCATTCCCGCGAAATATTGAAAAGACTGGGACCAAACGGAACACTGATCGCCTTCGATCAAGACCCCGATGCACAAGCCAATATCATCCAAGATCCACGATTCAAATTCGTAGATCAGAACTTCAAATTCATGAAGAATTGGGTGAGGCTCTCCGGTTTCAAACAGGTAGATGGAATCCTCGCCGACCTCGGCGTAAGCAGCCATCAGTTTGACTCCGAACAGAGAGGTTTTTCTATCCGATTCGATGCGGCCCTTGATATGCGTATGGATCAACAACGCAAAAAGACAGCGGCCGACATCATCAACGAATACGATGAAAAACAATTGACCAATGTGCTGCGCAACTACGGTGAAGTGGAAAATGCTTTCAAAGTAGCACGCACCATCATCGCTCGCAGGCCACTCTACACCAGCGGCGAATTGATGCAAGCGATCGAACCCTTTTGTCAAAAAGGTAAAGAGCACAAATTCCACGCACAGGTTTTTCAAGCTCTGCGCATCGAGGTAAACGAAGAACTGGAAGTTCTCAAAGACTTCCTACAACAAGCAAACGACATCTTAAAACAAGATGGAAGACTATCAGTGATCTCTTACCACTCGCTCGAAGACCGATTGGTGAAAGACTACATGAAGACAGGAAACTTCGATGGTGAACCGCAAAAAGATTTTTTCGGAAACCTCCTCCGCCCCTTGGCCCCATTGCAATCAAAACCAATCATCCCTTCGGAAGAAGAGATAGAGAAGAATACCCGCGCCAGAAGCGCAAAACTCAGAGTGGCAACCAAGCTCTGAGAAGACTAAATAAATAAATGAAAACCTGAGGTGCTACATCGCTTCAGTGAGACCTAACAGTATGAACACGTTCAGAGTATCTGAAACACCCCAAGAGCCTATTGTGACTCCGCAGGAGTCGCCTGT
>JBKCOM010000159.1:0-6156 GCA_046309775.1 Flavobacteriales bacterium | reverse complement strand
TGCTGCCATACTGTTAGCGAGATTGTGCTTTCCTTGCAAAGCGAGTTCTGTAATCTTCATGTTGAGTGGGTTATGGTTAATTGAAATGGTTAAATTTTCTCCGTTGACAAATGCGCCTTCACCGAGTGTTTGTTCGGTTGTAGTGAAGGGGATACACTTCATATTGAGTTTTAAATTCTTCATAGCCTCCATGGTAGCTGGATCATCCATGTTGTAGATGAAGTAATCTTCGCTGCTTTGGTTTTGAAGAATTCTGAATTTCGAAGCGATGTAGTTTTCAAACTTGTACTCGTAGCGATCGAGGTGATCGGGAGTGATGTTGGTGAGTATCGCGATGTCCGCTTTGAAATCGAACATATTGTCGAGTTGAAAGCTGCTCAGCTCGAGCACGTAGTAGTCGAAATTATTCTCAGCTACTTGTAATGCGAAACTCTTTCCTACATTGCCAGCAAGACCTACGTTTAGTCCACCTTTTTTCAAAATATGATAGGTGAGAAGTGTAGTGGTGGTCTTGCCATTAGAACCAGTGATACAGATTTTTTTCGCGTGTGTGAATCGCGCTGCGAATTCTATTTCTGAAATGACTGGAATTTTTTTCTCAATAAGTTTTTGAATCAACGGAGCTTTGTCAGGAATGCCGGGGCTTTTGATGACTTCGTCTGCGTCGAGAATTTTTTCTTCGGTATGTTGGCCTTCTTCAAAAGGAATATTGGCCGCTGTGAGCAAATCGCGATAGATAAGCTTGAGTTGGCCACGGTCGGACAAGAAGACGTCGTGTCCATGCTTCATCGCAAGGATCGCCGCTCCATAGCCGCTTTCGCCACCGCCTAGTATGCAGATTTTTTTGCTCATCGAGTTTTTAAAGTGATAATGGTTACTACTGCCAGCATGATGCCTACAATCCAAAAGCGTGATACGATTTTAGATTCATGCATGCCTTTCTTTTGATAGTGGTGGTGAAGTGGCGACATCAAGAAGATGCGTCGTCCTTCACCATATTTTTTCTTAGTGTATTTGAAATAAGAAACTTGAATCATCACCGATAGATTCTCGATGAGGAATATTCCGCACAATACAGGGATGAGAAGTTCTTTGCGAATGGCAATCGCAAACGTGGCAATGATTCCGCCTAGCGCCAAACTTCCGGTATCGCCCATGAATACTTGTGCTGGATACGAATTGTACCAAAGGAATCCGATACATGCACCAACGAAGGCTGCGATGAAAATGGTGAGCTCACCGCTTCGAGGGATGTACATGATGTTCAGATAATCTGCGAATATGTAGTTACCCGATACATAGGCTAGAATCGCAAGTGTTACACCAATGATCGCGCTGGTACCTGTTGCCAATCCATCAATACCATCGGTTATGTTTGCACCATTCGAAACGGCAGTTACGATGATGACAACGATGATGGCGAATAGAATGAAAAGTGTCACTGGACTTTCCCAACTGTCTGGCATCAACCAGGCATAGTTGAATTCATTTCCTTTAATAAATGGAATAGTCGTTTTGAGTGTCTTTTCTTCGGCCCAGAATTGTGCGTTGTTCGCCTGATTTGCTGTATTAAATTCCGTTGGTGTTCCCGCAATTTTTTCTTTGATGGTCACATCCTCATTCCAATAAAGCATGGATGCTACGATGATTCCAACTCCAATCTGTCCGATGATTTTAGATGTACCAGCTAATCCCTTTTTATCCTTTTTGAATACTTTGATATAATCGTCCAAGAAACCTACGCAGCCAAGCCAAATGGTAGCGATGATCATTGTTTGGATATATACGTTGGTGAGATCGGTGAATAATAATGTTGGAATAAGAATCGCAGCCAAGATGATAAGTCCGCCCATCGTCGGTGTGCCCGACTTTTGCATTTGTCCTTCCAATCCGAGGTCGCGGATGGTTTCACCCACTTGCTTTCTCTTCAACCATGCAATGAGTCTTTTGCCCATGAGCATGGAGATGATGAGTGATACGAACACCGCCATGGCTGCGCGGAAGCTGATGTATTGAAACAATCCTGCTCCTGCTAGGTCATAGTGCTTATCAAGATATGTGAAGAGGTGATAGAGCATGGTTATGGTTGCGTGTGTAAGGTTTCTTTGGCGATGGTGAGATCATCAAAGGGATGTTTTACTCCGTTGATCTCTTGGTATTTTTCGTGTCCCTTACCTGCGATGAGAATGATGTCTCCAGGGCGGGCGAGTGAACAAGCAGTGCGAATGGCTTCCATACGATCAGTAATGGAAAGGGTCTTGCGAAGAAGGATGGGATCCAAGCCTGTTCTCATTTCTTCGATGATGGCTTCTGGTGATTCGCTGCGCGGATTGTCGCTAGTGAGGATTGCTTGATCACTGAGTTCAGCAGCAAGCTTGGCCATCACAGGTCTTTTTGCGCGATCGCGATCTCCACCGCAACCCACCACAGTGATCAAGCGCTCGTTGCCTGTACGAATGTTTTGAATCGTTTCTATCACATTCTTTAATGCATCAGGAGTGTGCGCGTAATCCACGACAGCGGTGATGTTGTCGCCATTGGTGAAATATTCAAATCTTCCTTCTGGTGCTTCAACAGTTGAAATTGCTGTGAGCACATCCATTTTATCAAAACCTAATTCTACACAGGTGGCGTACACCGCGAGAATATTATAGGCGTTAAAATCACCAATAAGTCTTGTATAAAGCTCTTGCTGGTCAATGCTGAGATGCAGTCCGCTGAAGCTATTATAAAGAATCTTCGTCTTGTAATCAGCCATGCTTTGCAAAGCATAGGTCTTTGCTTTTGCTTTTGTGTTTTGAATCATGATTTCGCTGTGGCGGTCGTCATGATTGATCAATGCAAATGCTGATGATGGAAGAATATCAAAGAGAATCTTTTTCGCCTTGATGTATTCATTGAATGTTTTGTGATAGTCGAGGTGATCGTGTGTGATATTGGTAAACACAGCGCCTTTGATATTCACTCCCGTAATGCGATGCTGGTGCAAGGCATGAGAGGATGCTTCCATCAAGCAATACTCACAACCCGCTTCTACCATGTCGCTCATGAGCTTTTGCAATGAGATAGCATCGGGTGTGGTGTGTGTTGAGGGAACTTCTTTATCGTTGATTCTGTTGACTACCGTTGAAAGCAAACCTGCCTTATAGCCTAGTTTGCGAACGATACGATAGAGTAGTGTAGCAGTGGTCGTTTTTCCATTAGTGCCTGTTACTGCTATAACCTTTAATTTTTCACTCGGATTGTCATAAAAATTGGCAGCGATATAACCTAATGCCTCAGCAGAATTGGATACCTGCACATAAGTAATTGCATCATTTACTTCTGATGGAATCGCTTCGCAAACAATTGCTACGGCGCCCGCTTTGATGGCATTGTCAATGTACGTATGACCGTCAGTGGTCACACCCTTCACTGCAACGAAAAGACAAAATGGCTTCACGGCTCTTGAATCCATAGTGATGCTTTCCACCGCGATATTGGTGGAGCCTCTCACTTCTGTGATGCGTGATTTGTATAATATGTCTTTTAATAACTTCACGATAATTCTATGGTGATGTATTTGAAATTCTTTGCACTGGCGCCATGCTGCACGGATTGTCGTTTCACTGTTCCTTTTCCAATCACTTGCACGCGCATACCTTGTTTTTCTAATAGGAATAATGCGTCCTGAAGGCCCATTCCGACTACGTTTGGCACGATTCCGTCTTTCACGTTCATCGGTTGCAATACCACTTTTTTTCCTTCTGATTTAGTTGCTATGTATTCGCTGTTTGCTTGTTCTTCAAAAGGAATATTGAGTGCTTTGTAAACGGTCTTCAATTCTTTAGCAGAACCATTTTTCGAAACGGGTACCTTGATATTTGCAAGGGCTAGAGAATCGAGCGCCGCGGGTGCTTCGTGGAATTCAAGTTCAGTGGCGTATATTTTATCCGCAAGCTCTTTGAATACAGGAGCGGCAACAGCACTTCCGTAGTAAAGTCCACTCTTCGGATTGTGAATCACTACGATGCATGAATAGCGTGGATTCTCTGCTGGGAAATATCCTACGAATGAACCGCGATAAGCTCGATCAGTGTATCCACCACCTTCATTGATGCGCGCTGTACCTGTTTTTCCAGCTACTTTGTAAGGAGAATTGATAAACACATCATCTGCTGTTCCTCCGTTCTCCATTACGCCTTCCATCATCTTTTTGCAAGCAAGAAGTGTTTCTTTTTTACAGATATCTTCTCGTAGAATCACTGGCTTCTTCTTCTCAATGGTGCGGCCATTGCGCTTGATTTCTTGTACAAAGAGCGGTCGTACCATAGAGCCATTGTTGGCTACGGCGTTATAGAAAGAGAGTATTTGAAGAGGTGTGTATTGAGTTTCGTATCCAATAGAGATCTGCGTTAAACTCAGACCAGACCAACCTTTATCTTTTGTTTTCTTGTAAAGCTTTGGCGTTCTTTCACCAGAGATTTCAATCCCTAATTTTTCACCCAAACCAAAATCATTCAACTTATCGAGGAAGAGCTGCGGTTTGCTTTCGAAGGCTTTTTGCGCGAGCATCGCAGTACCCACGTTTGATGATTTTTCGAATACTTGCTCAGCACTGATAGTACCATTGCCGCCTTTGTCCCAGTTAGAATCTTTCAAATCTTGATTATAGATTCTCATGATTCCTTTTCCTGTTGCTACGCTATCGCTGAGTTGAATCTTACCTTCATCGAGCATCGCCATCATGGATGGAAGTTTGAAAGTCGAACCAGGCTCAATGCTTTGTGCAATGGCATTGTTCACCAATTCTTCATAGGTTCCTGTCTTCTCATTGAAGGTGAGATTGGCAATTGCACGTACATAACCCGTGTTTACTTCCATAAGCACTGCACATCCCCAGTCTGCTTGGCTCACGTTGAGTTGGCGCATAAGGGCATTGTGTGCTACATCCTGCAAGTGCACATCAATAGTAGCGACGATATCCAAGCCAGGTTCAGGTTGTTCGATGAATTCATCGTTCATTGGTCTCCATTCACCACCAGCCATTTTTTCTTGAATTTGCTTTCCGGGTTTTCCTGATAGCAATTCATCGTAGGCGAGCTCTAATCCAACTTGGTTTTCTTCACGATTTAGTCCAATGGTCCGTGCTGCAAGGCTTCCGAATGGTTTTTTACGCTTGCTCTTTTCAATGATGATGAATCCACTCTTGTATCTTCCTTTGTTGATGAATGGTATTTTTTTAATCTCTTGCAGTTTGTTGTAATCAACGTTGTCCGCAATTTTTAAATAACGATCACCGCGTTTTTTGGCGCGTGTAAACATTTCTTTATACTGACCGAATGAACGTTCGCCTAGTGTATTTGCAAGGCCACGAGCAAGTGAATCGAGCTTAGCTTTGAACTCAACCTTGTCATATTTCGCTTTGCTATCCCAGCGTATCTCATACACGGGAACGCTTGTTGCGAGAAGGCTTCCATCGGATGAGAAGATTTGACCTCGCGATGGTTTGATATCACTGATGCGGTAAGCTTTACTTTCACCGAGCTTCATTACCTCTTCATCAGGAAAGGCTTGTAGCGCAATGATTTTACCGAGTATCATCAAAGCGATGACGCCCAGTGTAAGTGCAACGGCATAAGCTTTTTTGGAGGTTTCTTTAGAGAGTTGTTCTTGCGTCATTTTTCCTCCTCAAAAAAACCGGGTTCAACATCGATGAATTGTGGAGGAGTATGAAGCTCCTTAAGGCCCAATGACTCGATATCTTTGGCAACGTGGCTTTGTTGCTTTTTCATCTCGAGTGTAGAAAGGGTAGTATTGTATTCGCTTTGAAGTTCTTTCAAGCGCGCTTGTTCTTTTCCAATCTGGCGATGTGTATTATCGAAGTAATACATCAAAGCAATGTGAAGGACGAAGAGCACAGTTAGAAAACCGATGAATGGCAAATGGTTGATGAGACCTTCGCGCGTGAGGAATTCGCCGCTTAGAACAGTACGCACCGAGCGAGCCACCTTGCCCGATTTACGGGGAGGTGTAACAGGCGACTCCTGCGGAGTCACAATAGGCTCTTGGGGTGTTTCAGATACTCTGAACGTGTTCATACTGTTAGGTCTCACTGAAGCGATGTAGCACCTCAGGTTTTCATTTATTTATTTAGTCTTCTCAGAGCTTGGTTGC
>JBKCOM010000158.1:0-29816 GCA_046309775.1 Flavobacteriales bacterium | reverse complement strand
TTGCTCCTCAGCAGAGCCTTTCTCCGCTTATCTTAGCAGCATTAAAGAAATACCTATCGCTTTATATTAACAATAAAGCTTTTCAACAAAATAAGGGACAAGGGTAGGTGTCCTGTCAAGCTATATTATGAGGTAGCACCTATTCCCTTTTCCCTTGTTCCTTTTCCCTTGTTCCTTGTTCCTTGTTCCCTCGTTCTCGTTCTCGTTCTCGTTCTCGTTCTATATCCCCAGTTCTCTCAGCCCTTCACTCGCTCCTTTCGCGATCGGGTGGAGGCGGGTGGAGGCGGCGAGGGATGCGGCGCTTGGGTCGATGATGTATTGAGGGATGTCGTATCGACAATATTGAATTAATCCGGCTGCGGGATAGACTTGCAAGGAGGTGCCGACCACGAGAAAGATGTCGGCGCGCGAACAGATTTCTGCGGCCACGGGTATCAAGGGCACTGCTTCGCCAAACCATACAATGTGCGGTCGCAATTGATATCCATTTTTACACTTATCTCCACGCTTTAATTCCCATCCTTCTATATCGTAAATGTCATTATGATCGCCGGTGCTGCGGGCTTTCATGATTTCGCCATGAAGGTGCAAGACTTTGGTGCTGCCCGCGCGCTCGTGCAAATTGTCAATATTCTGCGTGATGATTTCTACATCGTATCGCTCTTCCAATGCGGCGAGAATTTTATGTCCTTCGTTGGGTTCCACTTCTACAATGCGCTTGCGGCGTTGATTGTAAAAATCCAAAACTAAATCCATATCGCGCGCCCATCCTTCGGGACTCGCTACGTCTTTGATGCGGTGATTTTCCCAAAGGCCATCGCTGCCGCGGAAGGTGGGTATGCCGCTCTCAGCGCTCATCCCAGCGCCTGTTAGTACCACAAGCTTTTTCATATTACGCTCGCATTTTTGAATACAACAATAAATTCTGAATAGCTTTATTTTTTTTCGCCCATTTCATGAAGGTGGATTTTTTTATTGGTATCACTTTTCCTGATTTATAGGTGACACCAGACATCGAAATGATTTTACCATTAGAAACGGTATACACATAGAGTTCTTCATTTCCATCGCCATCAATGTCCATGCGCTCCATGGCCGAGGTGAAGGCGATGGTGGATGCAGCACTCGTGCGACGAACGGCCATTTCGTAATCGGTTTTATTGCAACAATATTGAGGATGTTTTTTTAATTGAATATTTTGATAAGAAAATTGATCGGGATATTCGTCACATAACAATGCTTTTTTATCTGCGATGAGTTGCTTCTCCGCATTGAGGAATAGTTCGTCGAAGAGTAAATTGGATCTGGGAACATAACTGCCAGCACTGGTGAATTGTATGTTTTCATACATCGATACGCCCGTCATGATAAGGCTGTATCTTGCGGAGTCCGAGGGAATGACTGATAGTTCTTGCCAATCAGAAAACGCGTCTTGCGCATCTTTG
Source organism: Flavobacteriales bacterium (assembly GCA_046309775.1). Lineage (GTDB taxonomy): Bacteria > Bacteroidota > Bacteroidia > Flavobacteriales_D > Sanyastnellaceae > JAIXWP01. The sequence continues at coordinate 28,371 of JBKCOM010000158.1, read as the reverse complement.
ATGAAATATTTTTCGCCATTTCCCATGCGAATCACGAGCCATTGTTCTGTCGATTCTTCGACGCCCCAATCGGTGCCCATTTCTTCGAAATTGGAAAGTGCAGGTGGAAGTTGAATATCAATCATCTTCCATTTATCTTTTTTAATAAATTTCACAATGCGATTCTTGTATTCTGAAGTGCCCAAGCTACCGCTGGTGATCACAAAGCTGCGATCCTTATCATTGAGTTGATAGAGATCTTGAACAAACAATTCGCGATCAAAAAATTCTGCTTGCACTTTTTGAATGAACTGTTCGCGAATCATCGGATAATTGCCTTCAATCAAGGGATAGGTGATGTCATTTCCCACCATATTTCTGAAGGCAACAAGATCTGATGGACTTTCTTTTTCAAAAAACATATCCAGCATATCTTGAATGGTGTAGATGCCGTCACGTATTCCTCGGAGGGCTTTATAATAATCGTAGTAATTGAACTTTGTTTGATAGTCTCTTTTTAATTGATAAAAATCTTCCTGACGTTTTTCGTCATATGCTGCTTCGCTTTTCTTTTGAAAGATTTCTGCATTTAGTGGCAGGTCAAGTTCTTGATCCATTACAGAGGTTGGAATGAATTGAATGGATTCGAGAAGTGAGATAAATAGATTGAGATTAAGTTCGGCCTCTGTGGCGCGCTCAGCGGAGATTCCAATCACGAAGTCGTCTTCGGCAACAGTAATGGCGATTTCCATAAACATGGAAAGGTCTTTTCCATCGTCGGTCATAAATTCCTGCTTGAATTGAATAACGAGAAATCCATTGTATTCTCCTTCGTGAATGATGCGCGCTTGCGGATTGCCTACAAATTGCATTTGCATCAGTGACTTCATCTCCTCGTAGGTGGTGGGCGCCTCTAGGAAGGATGTGGTAATGGTGTAGTCTGTTTCACCCCATTTTAATGAACGTTGGATATTTTCCAACATTCTATACTCCGTCATGCCATCTGGGGCAAGCGTTGCAAGGCCTTTTGCATCGTTGATTTTGATTACGGGTGGGATGAGTAGTGTTTTTTGTCCAATAGAGCAAAGACTTAGGAGGCAAAATACAATAAGGGTAAGGGATGTTTTCAAGGTGTACTATTTCTTTCCACAAACATACTCAAATGCGCTATTTTTGCCGCATGTCAGCATTTAAGGCATTATGGAAGAAGGAGCTCATGCTTGAGATTAGGCAGAAGCATGCTTTGGCTGGCGTGGCGATGTACGTTTTGGCTACGGTCTTTGTTTGTTATCTTTCATTAGAACAGATAGAAAGCGTGCAGGTATGGGGCGGATTGGTCTGGATCACGGGTTTGTTTACGGCATTCAATGCCATGCAGAAGACGTTTCAACAAGAAGGCGGAGGTGCCCAGCTCTACCTTTACAGTTTGGCTAGTCCAAAGGCGGTGATGCTCGCTAAGGCCACCTACAATGCTGTTTTGGTGGCGGTGCTCAACCTTGTGAGTCTATTATTTTTCCTTCTCTTTTTTGGGGATAGCGTTTTTGCCAAGGCTGATTTTTATCAGCTATTTCTTGGGTTGCTGCTTGGAAGCACGGGGTTGGGTATCACGTTAACATTTATTGCAGGGCTCGCCTACAAGTCGGGCGCGGGCGTCGGATTGGTTGCTATTCTGGGCTTTCCTGTCATCATTCCATTGCTTATCACTATCGTACGATTTACGATTGGGGCCTTGTTGGGCGTGACATTTCTCAACAATGGACTCCATTTGTTGGTATTATTGATTCTAAATGGCGCCTCATTACTTCTTTCCTTGCTTTTGTTCCCCTACCTTTGGCGGGAATAAAAACCTGGAAGTTTCGATAAGGAAAATAGATTGTCTATGAAGACTTGGCTTAAGGTACTAGCGGTAGTATTTCTAGTGTATGCTGTGGTAGCTTCTTTTTTGTACCCCTTAGCACCGGGAGGACTTACTGTTGATATTGATAAAATCACTCCGGGGGAGAATAATTTCACCTTCACGGGTTACAACACGCACTTTACAAACGACTCGCTTCAAGTTTTTGTGGTCAGTGGCAATACCTATTTCTGCTGTACTGTGCTAGAGGTAATCGACAACAACCGTGTTCGCGTATCGGCAGCGCTTCCTGACACGCTTCCGTCCAATGATATCGGTTTCTATGCTAATACTCCTGTAGACGGAACGGTGTATGTTCAAAAGCCTATTAGTTCTAAGGAGTTTACTTTTATCGAAGGCGTGAAGCCACTTTCCTCTTGTAAAGTAAATGTGGCCAATGATGAACACCGTGAATTTGGCTATCCCTTTCAGATCATCATTTTTGAAACCATTCGCAATTTGATGTGGCACGTTCCGATGTGGTTTACCATGTTTGTATTGATGGGAATTTCATTTGCTCAGAGCATTCGGGTGCTTTCAAAATCAGGGCGTGAGGATGCACTGGATGTTTCGGTGAATTTTAAAACCATAGCGCTATTCGATTTGAAGGCAGCTACTGCCGCGAATACAGGACTGCTCTTTTGCATACTTGGTTTGATCACGGGTTCAATTTGGGCGCGCTTCACCTGGGGTGCATGGTGGACCAACGACCCGCAACTCAATGGTGCAATGGTGGTGTTTTTAATGTATATGGCATATTTCATTCTTAGAAATAGTGTTAACGACGAAGAAAAACGCGCGCGTTTAGCGGCAATCTTCAACATATTCGCATTTATTTTAATGGTGGTGTTGCTGATGGTGATGCCGCGCTTTGCAGAGGGTTTGCACCCAGGCAAGAGTGGCAATCCAGCATTTAGTTCATACGACCTAGATAGTTCCTTACGCATGGTTTTCTACCCAGCTGTGGTGGGATATATACTACTAGGTTGGTGGCTTTACAGTATTCACCTCAGAATCAAAAAACTCGAGTGGAGAGATGAAAAATAATTTTTTGAAAATTGCACTATTTGCAGTTTCGTTGGTTATCATTTCACCAGCTAAAGCGGCTGGTTTGGAAGAGTATTTCTTTGCCAGCGGAAAGATACGCGTGGTGATTGCCGTGGCAGCGGTGGTCTTATTAGGATTGATCACTTATGTAATCATGCTCGACCGGAAGGTGAGCAAATTAGAAAAAAGAAATAAAGAGTCATGAAAAAGACGAATATCGTATTACTAGTGCTCATCGCAGTTGTATCTGCAATTCTTATTAGTGTTTATGTCGGAACAGTTCCGAGCACGACCTTCGAGGGAGCCAAGTCGGCAGACGGTAAAAACGTGCGCATCACTGGTACTTTGGATAAAACACAACCTATCGAATACGATCCACTAGCGAATGCCAACCTCACCAAGTTCCATGTGGTGGACAGCACCGGACACTCGGAGAAGGTATTTCTCACCTATGAGAAGGGTAAACCAGATGGCTTGGAATTTTCAGAAAAAATCACACTACTGGGTAAATATGAAGAGGATGGATCTTTTCACGCGAATGATATTCAAATGAAATGTCCGAGCAAGTACAATGATCAAAAACATTCATTGGAAACGGCAGAAAAACAGCAGTAGTTTTAGATATTCTTTATTAAATAAATGAACGAAATACAGTATCTCAATGAGAACGCATTGCCCGGCATGCTGGGCAATTTTTTTGTAGTTCTCAGTTTTGCAGCGGCAATATTTGCAACCATCGCTTATATCATGAGCGCGCGATCCAATGGCATTGAAGATGTTTGGAAAAAGCCTGCTCGCATTGGTTTCTATCTTCATGGAGTGGGGGTGATTGGAGTGATCGGCACTTTGCTTTATATGTTGGTGAATCACATGTATGAATACAAGTATGTGTGGGAACACCTCAACAACGAGATGCCATTGCAATATGTTTTCTCATGTATGTGGGAAGGACAGGAAGGAAGCTTCTTGCTTTGGACCTTTTGGCATGTAATTCTTGGTTTCTTATTGATTCGCTGGTCGCGCGATTGGGAACCTTGGGTGATGGCGGTCGTGGCGGGTGTCGAAGTGTTTCTCGCTTCGATGTTGCTCGGCGTATATTTTGGAGATTTCCAATTTGGTAGCAATCCGTTTATCCTCAATCGTGAGGCGGCCATCAATGTAGGATTGCCTTGGACGCAGAACGCTGATTATTTAAGTCTCCCTGTATTTTCGAATGGACGTGGATTGAATCCATTGCTTCAAAATTATTGGATGACCATTCACCCACCGACATTATTCTTGGGTTTTGCATCTACCTTGATTCCTTTTGCCTATGCCATCGCAGGGCTATGGAGAGGCGATCGCAGCGGTTGGGTGAAACCAGCGATTCCGTGGGCATTTTTTGGAGTGATGATTTTGGGAACAGGTATTTTGATGGGTGGTGCTTGGGCTTATGAAGCGCTTGGCTTTGGTGGCTTCTGGGCGTGGGATCCCGTGGAAAATGCTTCTCTTGTTCCGTGGCTCACTTTCGTTGCATCTGCTCACTTACTGGTGATCAATCAGCGCAAACAAACTTCTTTGTTCAGTGCGCTCGTTCTTACTCTGAGCACTTTTATACTTGTGTTGTATTCTACATTCCTCACACGCAGCGGTGTCTTGGGCGATAGCAGTGTGCACTCATTTGTAGAAAGCGGCATTCTCGCTCAATTGCTCGTGTATCTATTGTTCTTCACAGCATTGAGCACATTTTTACTTTCTTCAGATAAAAAATTACGACTCATTTACGGCGGAATTTCTTTAGTGCTGTTTTTGATTTCCATTATCAATCTTTCTACCCTTGACGAAGCTTCAATGCCAACAGGAGAGGGAGTGTTGCCCGGCGAAGGCACCATGATTCCGACCTTGACTTTAATTTTTGTGGTAGTTTCATTGGTCTTCATGTATCTAGCATACCGCAAGGATTACAAAGCGCATGTAGAACAAGAAGAAGCGCTGTGGAGTAGAGAGTTTTGGATGTTCATAGGTGCGCTGGTACTCACGCTTTCTGCGGTACACGTGACAGTGCAAACGAGTGTGAACGTTGGAAATATCTTTTTAGCTCCTTTCTCAGAGACATGGAGTTCACTTCATCAAAGCACTGGTTGGGATATTTTCAAGAGAATGTCGGAGCATAATTTCTCGGCGCCCGCGGAGAAAGAGCGCTTCGATGCATATCATAGAATTCAGATTCCGTTGGCATTTATATTATTCTTGATTGTTGCCATTGGTCAGTTCTTGAAATACAGAACAACTAAGTTTGGTGAGTTTGCAAAGAAGATAGGACTGAGTTTATTGCTCGCTTTCGTAGCCACCATATTATTGGGATTTGCGGTAGAGTTCGATAGCAATGCCGGACCGCTTTACGCTTTGATGTTTGCGACATTCTGGGCCTTGTTCGCGAATTTTGATTATGCTGTTCGCGTGCTAAAAGGCAGAGTGGATGTGATTGGGGCGAGCGTTGCCCACGTAGGTTTTGCAATGCTCATCATAGGTGCGGTGATATCTACATCGCAGAGTTTTTTCATTTCAGAAAATAAAATTGGTAATGTCACCGAATTGAGCAAAGACTTTTCGAATTCGGAAGACATGCTCATTTACAAAGGCGATACGATGGTAATGGGCGAATATTTCGTTCATTTTAAAGATAAGTATCGTTCTGGAAACCGCTTGTATTGCACGATTGATTATTTGAAAAAAGAACCGATATCTTATAATGAAGGCGAATATGTGGTGGTGCAAGGCAGCCTATTCCGTTCGTTGAAAACGCATACGGCATCCGAGAGTTTCTTGCGCGATTGGGCACAAGATTCATTGTGGAAAGAAGTGACGCCTGCGGAATATGATATGGATGAAGCACCAGAGTGGAAGCCCGGCAAACCTGGAGAGAAGCTCTTCACACTCGAGCCTACATTGTTGTTTGCAAAAGATCAAACCAGCCGCGAGCCGAGCATCAAGCATTCGCTCACGAAAGATTTATACACTTACATCAAGTACACCGACACCGAGATGAAGACCGATTCAAGTGGATATCTTGAGCCCAAATCAGGCGTGATTCCATTTGGACAACCAGTGAGATTGAGTGAAACCGTTACCATTAGTTTAGATACCTTGAAACGTGTGGATTCATTGCCGGCAAACCTTCCTCAGAATGTGGTATTGAAAAGCGGCACTGCGATTCTTACTGACGGGCAGAGCACAGAGAGAATGGTATTGGCTACGGTAGCCACCTTGGACGGCACGCCACTCGTATTCCCTGTTGAATCAGAAAAGTTTAAAATGTTATTGTCTTTAAAGGAAACTTCTGGCGGTGTTGAACTGACGATGCAACAGCACAGCAGCGGTGTGAAAGACATGCTTATTCTTTCTGCTGAAATATTCCCACAAATTAATGTACTTTGGCTGGGCTGTTTGGTAATGGTCATTGGAACGACCATGGCCATTCGCCATAGAATCAGATTAGCAAAAGGTAAACAAAAGCAGAATGCAGATCATTAAGAAAATTTTTGCCGTCATCCTTGGATTGGTCATTGGAAGTGTTTTTATCACACTAGTAGAAAAGGTGAATAGCACCATGTATCCCCTACCCGAGGGAATGGACGCCACCGATATAGAAGCGTTCAAAGCCTTCGTGGCGGGACTTCCGGATCAGGCGTTTATCTTAATTTTCATTGGACACATTTGTGGAGCGCTCGTTGGAGGCCTTGTATCATGGCTTATTGTAAAAAATACAATAATTCCTTCGATGATTGTCGGCGCGCTATTTACCGTCGCTGGATTATTCAATCTTTTCATGATTCACCATCCGTGGTGGATGTGGACGGAGGTGGCGCTCTATATGCCAGCGGCATATTTGGGAACGCGATTATTGAAGAAGTAGGATTATCATCTTTTTACACGTGCGTTCAAAATAACGCCCGTTACTACGAGCAACATACCTAGGGCGCTGAGCCATGCAATTTCTTCATCAAAGAAGAAGAAGCCAATGATCAAAGCGAAGATGGCTCCGAAATAATTCCACGGGGTAATTTTGCTGGCTACATCGCTGTGCAGCGCAAGTGTCATAAGGTATTGCGCCGTGTGCGCGAAAATTCCCATGATGAGCATCCACAACCATTCTATTCCTTGGGGTGCTACGTAATCATAGAAACACCAGATACCTGTGATAGGTATGGCCACCATAGGGTTGTAGAGTACAATCGTCATCGCGTGGTCTGTTCCCTTGCTTTTGATAATGCTATTATAGGCTAAGCCTGCAAAGAAGGCGGAGGTGATGCCAACTAGCAGCCATTCCAATGAGACGCGCGTATCAAACCCCTTGATCATTACAGCGCCAATGAATGCGATGAGGAAGAAAAGCCACTGAATAGGTTTTACTTTTTGGTCGTTCAGTTGCGTGGCAATTAGTACTGTGAAAACAGGTGATAGGTATTGAATCGTGCTGGCGCTCGCCAAGGGCATATTCATTATTGTGGAAAAGAATAGCAACAATGCAATCAGCCCCATGAGGCCGCGCATGATTAGCCAAAATTTATTATTGCCCCAAAAGCTGATGCCATTGGTTTTGACGTAAACCGCAGCGAAAATGAATGAAACGATAGAGCGGAAGAGAACTAATTCGTGAACAGGGATGTGCGGGTGACTTTTAGCGATAGCATTGACGATAGCAAAACAAAAGACCGACCCTACCATAAGAAGGATGCCCTTGCTTTGAACGCTTACATTACCCATTCTGAGCTCAAAGGTAATGGAAGAGTGGTATAAAAAAGCAAAGCCCCGGCTACGTATGCCGTGGGCTAGCTGTTGTGTCTGAGTTTTTAGTCAGCTTTTCGTATAATACGTGTGTTTGATTCAGTAGTTAACGCAGCAAAACTATCGGGTAAGTCGCAAAAGATTTAGAGAGTTTCCCGCAAATCGAATACGTAGAAATACGGGTATCTTTTTCCAGAAAATGGAAATACTTTTGGATTAACTAAAACCTCTTTCTCATGGATTCAATGTTTGACGGAAATAATCCGACCTCACCTTGCAATGACCCAGATGCACTCATGGATGTGTTTTTGGAGCATGTCATCAGCAGAAGTACCTATCTCGAAGCTGTACGAAGTTATTTTAACGGACAATTTCCGGACCCTGTAAGCTTATCGTTTGAGGAGCTTGGTATTGATGAAGATACTCCCTGCGAGTCGAAATGTGTTATATTCGATTATGGTGATCAGCCTGATAATACAGACTTATTGGTTCAGGTAGCACTCCTTCGCGATCGCAATCGCTATTCGATTAGATTACTTCAATCACTTCGCAAGCTCTTTTTGGCCGATACGGTCTGTTTTACAAAAGGAAAAAATGCTAATGATGAAATAGAAGTATATATATCAGCGAAAAGAAATGGAACTACGATAGTTTGGGCGGATTGGACACATAAATATCCATGAAAAATTGAACTTGGTCACTATATTTGATAAATGGATTTGTTTCTATCTGTCCTTGCGAAGATTTCCGCATATTCCCCTTTTCTAGCTGCACTTATTGCTAATAAGGCTCGAAGAAATATTTTGTGGTTTTATTTAATTTTCGGTGGACTCGCGGAACTATTGGGAGGTTTATTAAAACATAGGTTGGAATGGCATTACGAATTCCTAGCTAATACTTATATCTCCGGTGAGATTGTGTTTTATATGACTTTTTTTTATCAAAATTTATTTAGGAAAAAGTTCAAGAGTTATCTTATAGCTGTTGTACTTATTTGGCAGGGTTTGTTTTGGATAGACACATTTAATGAATCAAAGTTGGTGATGAATACGTCGGCATTGGGATTAAATTGTTTGATATACACCTTGCTTTCAATGCTGACGTATCGCATGATCTTGATTAGACAAGAGGATGAAAAGCTCTCTCAAAATCCAGTCTTTTGGATAAATACGGGGATTTTCCTATGCTCTGCAGGTGGTTGTTTGTTCTTTATTTTGTTGGATAGAGTGGAGAAAGAGAATATACAGTTTCTAATAATGCTATGGATGTCCTTTTACTGTATTATCAATATGATTCGTTACCTCTTCATAGGAATTGGATTAAATCGATTGGCACGACATGAGCGCTTCTAGTTTGGTGGTTGTTGGAATTTTGGCGATGACCATTATGGCCATGGGCGTGGTATTATTTGTACTGATGTATCAAAAGCGCGTTAGTCAGCACAAGGAAGAAATGCTAGAGTTTGAGAGAAAGCGCCAAATAGAATTATTGAAGGCGTCGATTACTTCCGAAGAGGAAGAACGCTCGCGCATAGCAAGTGAGTTGCACGATGATGTTGGTGCTACCTTGGCTATATCCAAGATTTATTTGTCGAAGCTTCGCGAGACCATTGCTGATAATCCTCATTTGAATAGTGGTATTGAACTTTTGGAGGATAGTGTGAGTAAGGTAAGAGACATCTCGCAAAAGATTCAACCTTCCAATCTCTTTGCATCGGGCCTCTCAGCGGCATTGAGATCCACAGCAGATAAAATACGCAATTCGGGTGACATTAAGGTGACATTCATTGGACCAGAGATAGGTGAACGCGAAGACATGAATATTGAATTGCATTTGTTTAGAGTGTTTCAAGAGCTCATCACCAATATGGTGAAGTATGCAAAAGCATCAGAAGTATGGATTTCTTTTTCACAGGGAAAAAGAATCGAAATACGCTTGAAACACAACGGAAACGGGCTTTCAGAGGCATTATATCAGGAAAAGATTCGTGAGTTTCAGGGAAATGGTCTCAAGAATATTGATAAAAGGCTGAAAATTATCAATGGAAAGCTATCTTTCGGAACTGATTCAGAGCACTCGGAAATAATAGTATCAGTAGATAAGTAGCATGACACCAGTAATCAAATATGCCATCGTCGATGACCACAAACTTTTTAGAAGCGGGGTCAAGGCAGTATTGCTCGACGATTCACAATTGGAATGTGTTTTCGAAGCAGGTGATGGACAAGAGTTGTTGGATAAACTTAAAACACATTCTGTGGATGTAATTCTTCTCGACTACCAAATGCCACATTTGAATGGTCTTGAGGCGCTCACCACGATTAGGAAACAAAACTCAAAGGTGAAGGTGCTCATGCTCAGCATGCACCACGAAGAACAGCGCATACTGGAGCTGATGAAGGCGGGGGCAAATGGCTACCTGCTTAAAACTGCCGAGGCACGCGAGATTCATGATGCCATTACATCCGTAGCCAAGGCTGAATATTATTTCAACGACGTAGTTAGTGTGGCGCTTTTGAGAAAAATCATCGAACAAGAATCTTCAAGCAGCAGAAAACAAGCGACTGAAATCAAGTTAACTCCAAGAGAATTGGATGTGCTTCTTTTAATCTGCCAAGAAATGACTGCCGCAGAAATTGCCGACGAATTGAAGCTCAGCACCCGCACCGTCGAAGGTCTGCGCAGCACCTTGATGGAAAAAATTCAAGTTAAAAACGTCGCCGGCCTCGTCATGTACGCCTTCCGCTCCGGCCTCGTAAAATAACCCCCCAAAAAAATATCCTACTATCCTACTATCTTACTATCTTACTATCCTACTATCCTATTATCCTATTATCTTATTATCTTATTATCTTATTATCTTATTACCCTACTATCTTATTATACAAGTTAATCTTGATTTGTTGTAACAATTTCAAAAAAAAGATGATGCAGCTTTGAAATGTTATGAGAACGGTCTCATAATATAAAAAGTGATATCATGAAAAGTAATCAAGAGCTTCAAAGGGATGTTCAAAACGCAATTAGATGGGAGCCATTGCTGCATGCGGCAGAGATTGGCGTCACGGTAAGTGATGGCGTTGTTTCTCTCACGGGCATTGTGGATAGTTATGTGAAAAAAATGGAGGCTGAAAATGCTGCCAAGCGCGTTGTTGGGGTAAAAGCCATCGCGGAAGAAATTGAAGTAAAACTCCACAACTCATACGTCAAATCGGACGCAGATATTGCCGCTGATGCGCTTGCAGGGCTTGAGTCCAACTGGCTCGTTCCTCATCAGCGTATCAAAGTTTTGGTAGAAAAAGGTTGGGTCACTTTAGAGGGTGACGTTCCATGGAATTATCAAAAAGAAGCTGCTAATAGGGCTGTTATTTTCCTTTCAGGGGTTCGTGGTGTTTCAAACAATCTGAAAATCAAATCAGATCTCAATGACGGTATCGAAACAGAAAGGATCATTGAAGCTATGGACAATAGCTGGGCGCTCGACGAGTGTGATATTCAAGTGGAGGTAAATAATTCTACGGTAGTGCTTACTGGCACGGTAAATTCTTGGTACGAGCGCGACGAAGCTGCACGTATTGCTTGGAATACTCCAGGCGTTACGGAAGTAGAAAACAATTTGGTAGTCGACTACTATAATGTACTTGCAGATTGATTACGCAGCGAGAAATAGTGCCCGTCTACCTTTATGGGTATTCAATCATTTTTGCGGGTTTATCATTAGCTTTTGTTGATGATTCAAACTTTCAATGGATCAAAACTATAGTGGGTATTTTAACTTTGTTTGGATCAGCAGTGGCATTTCTTGCCGCTGTTTCCAGACATAAGCGCCACGTCGAATTTGTCTATCATGAGATTCATGCTTTGGCCATGGTGACTTTTGGAATCGCAATTTTATTTTTTTGTGAAAACACCCGTCAATTCACGGCTATGTTAAGCTTTCTCTTATTCTTTTATGCATTTTCTGAAATCATTTTTTGTAATTTGCTATATAATTTATCTCAACGCGTTGTAAGTCGAATCGTTGGAATACGTCTTACTATCGCATTGATTGTTGGTATTGGGACAGTAGTGGCAATATCATCAAGTGACCTGGGCTATCAGATATTTGCTTTTCTTTTCGTGTTGATAGGCGTCAATGTTATTTTTTATATCCCGGTTTTGAAATACGGACCCTCTGGAAGATTCAAAGCTTCAAACACATCTTCTTAAAATGAATGAAATTCAAACGAAGACGGTGGCTAAAATCATTAATGCAGGCAAAGAGTATAAGAATGGAGAAATGACCACGATAGCATTAAAACCAAGTAATGTTGAGTTGAAAGCAGGGGAGTTGCTCTTGATCATTGGTCCTTCGGGTTCGGGCAAGACTACCCTGCTTTCGCTTTTTGGATGTGTCATTTATCCAAGTTATGGCGAAGTCTGGATTGATGACGTAATGATAAACACCTTGCGCGAAAGGGATTTAGCGGCACTTCGTTTAAAAAAGATTGGATTCATTTTTCAAAGATTCAATTTGATTGCTCCGCTTACTACCTTGGAAAATGTGATGATGCCACTTATTCTTCAAGGTGAAACCACGAAAGTCTCAAGAAGTAAGGCCGCCAAGGCTCTTGAGAAGGTAGGAATGCAGGATAAGTTTCAGAATTTATCGAATGACCTCAGCGGCGGACAGCAACAGCGTGTTGCCATAGCAAGAGCGCTAGTGACAAATCCTGAAATGATGTTGTGTGATGAACCTACTGCTTCACTTGATCTAGAGAGTGCGGGCATTGTGATGAAAGAACTCAAAGATTTAGCATCACTTGGAAAGGCCGTAGCCGTAGTAACACATGATAGTAGACTTCGTCCCTTTGCCGATAGAATCGTGTATGTAATTGACGGAGGAATTTCAGATGTACCAGTCGAAGTAATTACTTAAAATTTTTATATGTCTATTTTTTCAATAGGCTTTTTGATGTTTCCATGCGTCATTTTTCTTTACGGGTGTAAAGGTGAAATTGACAAAAAAGCATTAGAAAATTCTCAGCAGCCATTAACATCCAATTTGATTTACGGCATCGGACGAATCGTTCCCGAAAATGACATTATTCCTCTTTTTGCAATGGAAGGGGGGATTGTGACTAAAATATTTGCACAAGAAAACGATACCGTCGCAAAAGGAGATGTTTTGCTCGAATTTGATCACCAACTTGAAGATGAGCGCGTGAATCAGGTAAGAAGGAGTTTGGAATCACAAACGGCTCAAATAAATATGGATATCGCTATAGTCGATGAATTAGATGCGCAAAAAAGAAATGCAGAAATGGAGCTAGAAAGACTTGAAAAACTAGGCCTGATTAGCGCAATTACCGAACAATCGATTGATGATTTAAAGACAAAGTTGGAAGTTCTGAAGGCAAACATTAAAGGAGGAATTGCCCGAGTCAGTTTTTCAAAATCAAAGAAAAAAGAGTTGGAGTCTGAATTAAATATAGCGCAGATTCAGCGAAAGCAGAAAATCATCACTGCACCAGTGAGTGGAACGTTATTAGAATTAACAGCGCTTCTTGGTGAAGTGATATCTACCTCTCACTCTTTTGGAGCCATTCAGGCAGAAGGTAGAATTATTGTAGTGTGCGAGGTGGATGAGTCAACTGCTCAGCTTGTTCGCATGGGACAAAAAGGTTGGATTCGCAACGTCGGAACTTTGGATACACTCACGCTAGCCCAAATTATTTTCACCTCTTCATCATTGAGTAAAAAATCGCTTTTTTTTGATCAGGCGGGCGAACGCGAAGATCGAAGAGTGCGGAAGGTTAAGTTGAGCTTGGAAGATTCCAATAATTTATTACTGAATACGCGAGTAGAATGTATTATAACGATTCCCTGATTCAATTATATTGATAATATGTGGCGAATAGCATGGAAGTTCATAAAATACGATAAGTCTAAAAGTATTGGTGTAGTAGTCGGAATATTTATAAGCACTTTTCTTATTGGTCAACAGCTTGGTGTTTTCTTTTTTCTTTCCGGCTTGATGGGAGCGCTCGCTACAGATTTGAAAGTGCAAATTTGGGTGGTCGATGATCGGACTACCGATGTCAATCAAATAGGGCGGTTGGATGTAAGAGTAATTAGATATCTACAAGGAGTTAATGGAGTAAAGGAAGCCTTTCCATTAGTAGTAGCAGGTGCTCCATGTGTATTTGAAAATGGATCAAGTGGGGTCATTAATTTGTTAGGAGTGGAAAGAGAATACCTCTATCGATTGATTGATGCGAATAAAATCTCCTCAGGTAAAATATCAGATGTGCAAATAGATGGAGCAATAAGTGCTGAGTTTTATGATGTAAAAAACCTTGGTGGCAATATCGATGTGGGCACTAGCCTTGAAATTAACGGTCGGCGCGCTTTCTTCGCGGTTCAAACGAAAGGGTTCAGAGGCTTCGGGAGTAGTTTCTGTATCACAACCATAGAAAGAGCTCGATTTTTTTCAAATCGCCCTTCCAGTGAGATCAGCGCTGTTTTAGTGAATGTTGAAAGTGATTTTAATGTCGATTCGGTACTCAAGACAATTAATGCTTCTGTTCCAGGAGTAAAGGCTTGGAGGTCTGATGATTTTGCAAAAGCATCCAGACGAAAAATTCTCGCAAGTAGTGGTATTGCGCTGAGCACAGGCGTACTCATTGTGTTTGCGCTCATAACGGGATTTTTTATCATCGGACTCACAATGTATTCGTCAGCGCTTGATAGAATTAAAGATTATGGCACGCTTAAGGCAATTGGGGCGAGCAACACTTATATTACTAAACTTATTTTGGTGCAGGCCACCTTACTCACTATCGTGGGCTATGTCATTGGTGTTTTTTTGCTCCAAGGATTTCGAATGGGTGTAGAGAGCTCTGGTTTGCTCTTTTCTATTTCTATTCCTGTCCTTATACTTATGTTCTTTACAATCTCAATGATTTCAATTAGCGGAGCATCCTTTGCTCTTAGAAGAATTAAGAGCATTGAGCCAGCGGCAGTTTTCAGATGATAATATGCTAGTAAGGTCGCACGATTGGTTGGCAGCCGGGGTGTTTTCTTTTGAAATTATGTAACTAATTCCGTAAATCTTGTAAGTATTTAATACAGAGGGGGTGTGACCTTTGCACCATTGGTTCTTTAGAGCATTTGATGCCAACGGAGGAATGAGGAAGTATCAATGCATCACTACTTGATTATTTTATATGGTAAAGGTCACTAAACATGGCGTGATTCTGCGTGCAACGGATCATTTTTTTGAAAGTGAGGGCGTATTGAATCCCGGCGTCATAAAAGTAGGAAATGAGATTCACATGTTCTACCGGGCAGTTGCCACCGATAATTATTCCACTATTGGTTATTGTTTACTTTCTTCTCCTTTGAAAATTGAACATCGCAATGCAAAGCCTCTTCTTATTCCACAATTTGAGTATGAATTTCAGGGACTAGAAGATCCACGGGTCGTATGTATTGACAAGATATTTTACATGACCTATACTGCTTATGATGGCGTGAACGCTCTGGGAGCATTGGCTACCTCAAAAGACTTAGTGCATTGGAAAAAGCATGGAATAGTAGTGCCACAGGTCACCTACGATGAATTCATGCACTTTACAAAGAACGCATTAAAATCTAATCCAAAATACAATCGTTACAACCTCGAAGAGGATGTGCGTCTTCATTTTAAAAGAAAAGTATTTATCTGGGATAAAAATTTGATTTTTTTTCCTAGAAAAATCAATGGGAGTTTTTATTTCATTCATCGCATAAAACCCGATATACAAATCGTGGTAGCAGTTGAGAAAATCGAGGATTTGACCGTTGATTTTTGGCAGAATTATTTTTCAAAATTTGATGAATATATAGTGCTGAAACCGAGGTTTGATCACGAAGTCAGCTATATAGGCAGCGGCTGTCCGCCAATCGAAACAAGGAGCGGCTGGCTCATCATATACCACGGCGTGCACGACACTGTAAATGGTTATGTATACTCCGCTTGTGCGGCATTGCTCGATCTAGAGGTCCCGCAAAGGGAAGTGTCGAGACTGCCGTTTCCTATTTTTTTTCCTGAAGAGATTTGGGAGTTAAAAGGAGAGGTGAACAACGTATGTTTTCCCACTGGGGCTGTGGTGGATGGCGATCGACTGTACATCTACTATGGCGCGGCCGACGAACGCATTGCTGTTGCCTCTTTGAATCTGAATGATTTATTAACCGACCTGGAGTCAAATAAAATAGAATCATTATCATGAATACATCAACGTCCCTTAAGTCAGATCTGGTAAAGTTCTATCCTATTTCGGTTGAGTTTTCTCTCGCTGGATTGGACTTGAATTTAAATGCTCAATCGATTTCCGCTGAGCCAGAAATACTTTTTGTCAGTTCATTTCCGCCAAGAGAGTGCGGCATCGCAACGTATACAGAAGATTTAATTATCGCTTTGGAAAACCAATTCAATCGTTCGTTTAAATGTTCGGTTTGTGCATTAGAGACAAATACAGAGTCATTAAACTATACGAGAGAACCCAAGTACATTTTAAATACTGAGCGCCAGAGTTCTTTTTGGAAAACGTCTTTTTTGATCAGAAAGGATCCAAGCATTGATCTCGTTGTCGTACAACATGAGTTTGGTTTTTTTCACGGCCATGAAATGGATTTTTATATTTGGTTAGAAGCGCTCGATAAACCTGTAGCAATAGTTTTTCATACTGTCCTGCCTAAACCTTTCAATGAGCTTCTAAAGGAGGTCAACGTGATCTCTTATCTAGCTTCCTATCTAATTGTAATGACGCAAAGTGCCGCTGAAATTCTTGTTCTCGATTATGGTATCGATCGCAGTCATATTGAAGTTATCGCTCACGGTTGTCATACCGTTGCTCCGATGGACAAACAAGCTTTAAAACTTAAGTATCATCTTAGAGGAAAGAAAGTTTTGGCTACATTTGGTTTACTCAGTTCGGGTAAAGGAGTAGAGACTGCTTTAAAAGGACTTCCAAGCATTATTAAACTCCATCCAGAAGTAATTTTTTTGGTATTAGGAAAAACTCACCCATCCGTGGTGAAGAAAGACGGGGAGCAATACAGAGAGTTTTTAATGAATTTAGTCAAAGAGTTAGAAATAGAGGATTACGTTCGTTTCGTAAATAGCTATCTTCCTTTAGAAGATTTATTAGAATATCTTCAGATTTGCGATGTTTATCTTTTTACCACAAGAGATCCATTGCAAGCTGTCAGCGGTACTTTTTCTTATGCTGTCAGCGCTGGCTGTCCAATCGTATCAACAAGAATTCCGCATGCGCTCGAGGTTTTGAATGATTCCAACGGAGTATTTATTGACTTCGACTCATACGAGCAATTGGGAAATGCAGTGAATGAACTGCTTGATGATGTCTATCGCTTAGAGGAAATGTCCGCTTCGAGTCAACAAAAAATGGCTTCAGTATCGTGGCCCAATAGCGCAATAAAACATGCGATGCTTTTCCAAAAAGTATCGGCGAGAAATTTTACGCTTCATTACAACATTCCCCTCATCAACTTGGATCATATAAAGCGAATGACCGATGACTTTGGAATGTTCCAGTTTGCAATTGCTGCTAAGCCCGATGTGGCTTCAGGTTATACACTAGATGATAATGCGCGCGCCTTGATTTCTATATGTCAACATTTCGCTTTGCGCCCAAATGCCTCAGACTTAAGGCTAATAGAGACCTATATCAATTTTATTGATACTTGTTTCGTAGCGGATGGTGTTTTTCT
Organism: Flavobacteriales bacterium; assembly: GCA_046309775.1. GTDB lineage: Bacteria > Bacteroidota > Bacteroidia > Flavobacteriales_D > Sanyastnellaceae > JAIXWP01. The sequence goes on along the minus strand of JBKCOM010000158.1, from coordinate 10,925 downwards.
GAATTATATTTCAAAATACAGAAAATTTTCTGGTCAAAATTATAATGAGAACATAGAGGATAGCACGGGCAGAGCGATTTGGGCTCTTGGTGTTGTCGCTTCTCTGCATGGAACGCTTCCTTCGGCCATAGTTGAATTGGCGGAGGACTTGTTAGATCAAGCTATGGACGCTGCCTCGGAGATTTACTCCACTCGCGCGATGGCTTTTATGATTAAAGGCTTGTATTATGAAAACAACCCCAAGCACAAGCATTATATTTCATTGTTTGCAGATCGACTCTTCAAAATGTATTTGCATGAAAAGGAAAAGAGTTGGAATTGGTTTGAAGGTTATTTGACCTATGGTAACGCTCTTTTACCTGAAGCATTATTGTTTGCTTATGTAAGAACAGGTGTGTCTGGATATTTGCAATGTGCTTTAGAGAGTTTTGATTTTTTAATTGGTAAAATTTATTCGAACGGTCGTTTAAGAATTATTTCTAACAATGGTTGGCATCAACGTGGCGACGAGGCAGCAACATTTTTCGGTGGAGAGCAACCTATTGATGTAGCATATACCATTTTGGCAATGGAATCTTTTTACTCTTTCATTGATAGCGATAGGTATAGGGAATTAGCAATCTTGGCTTTTGAATGGTTTTTGGGAAATAATCATCTCCATCAAATGGTCTACAATCCTATCACTGGTGGTTGTCAAGATGGCGTTGAGGCGGATACTATTAATATGAATCAGGGTGCAGAATCAACAGTAAGCTACCTGCTGGCGCGCTTATCCATTCAAAGAATAGATGAACAATATACTACCAGAAATCAAGGGCATTAATTTAATCAATATATGGGCTTATCTAATCACCACCCCTCCCAACGGCGGTAGATTGATCTCTGCAGAATAAGGCTGGTTTTGCCAAGGGGTTTTTTCTACCGCGATGTGTGTATTCAAACTATTTGACCCACCAAATTCCGCGCTATCTGTATTTAGAATTTCTTTCCAAGCTTTACTTTGTGGCAATCCGATGCGATAGTTGTTGCGAGGCACCGGTGTCATATTCATCGCAATAATCACACGCTCCGTTGGATCATTGCCTTTGCGCATGAAGATAATAACACTGTTGGCATGATCGGTATTGTCAATCCATTCAAAACCTGTCCCGTCAAAATTCTTTTCGTAAAGTGCTGGATTATTTTTATAAAGTCCATTGAGGGATTGAATCAAGCGTTGAATTCCTTTGTGCGGTGCATATTCCAAGAGATGCCAATCCAAGCTTTGTTCGTGGCTCCACTCTGCGGTCTGTGCAAATTCACATCCTTGAAATAGCAGTTTTGTTCCCGGATGCGTAAACATCCACAAATAGAGGAGGCGAAGGTTCGCTAATCGCTGCCAATCATCACCGGGCATTTTATAAATCAACGAATGCTTACCATGTACCACTTCATCATGCGATAGTGGCAACATGAAATTCTCTGTAAATGCGTAAACTAGAGAGAAGGTCAATTCATTCTGATGGTATTGGCGATAATAAGGATCGCGCTCGAAATAACGCAAACTATCATTCATCCATCCCATCATCCATTTCATTCCAAAACCCAGTCCACCGAGGTATGTAGGCCTTGAAACGCCCGTCCATGAAGTACTTTCCTCGGCAATGGTTTGAATGGCGGGATAGTGGCTGTACACCACTTCATTGAGTTCTTTAAGGAAACTCACGTTTTCTAAATTTTCTCTTCCTCCAAATTCATTGGGCAGCCATTCGCCTTCCTTGCGGGAATAGTCGAGGTACAGCATACTCGCCACGGCGTCCACGCGCAGTCCATCCGCATGATAGTAATCCAACCAAAACATTGCATTAGATATGAGAATCGAACGCACTTCATTTCTTCCCAAGTTGAAGATATAGCTCTTCCAATCTGGATGAAAACCCTTGCGCGGATCGGCATGCTCGTATAAATGTGTGCCGTCAAATTCATAAAGTCCATGTGCATCACCGGGGAAGTGTGCAGGCACCCAATCCAATATCACTCCGATTCCCGCTTGGTGCAAGGCATCTACAAGCTGCATGAATCCCTGTGGATCGCCGAAACGAGAACTCGGCGCAAAATAGCCAGTCAATTGGTAACCCCAAGATCCATCAAAAGGATGTTCCATCACTGGCATAAACTCCACATGTGTGAAGCCCATTTCTTTTACATAAGGCACGAGATTTTTAGCGATGTCTTCATAACTCAAAAACATCTCTGGAGTCTCTGGCGAGCGCATCCATGAAGCGAGATGAACCTCATACACGCTCATCGGTGCTTTCAAACTATTGTGGTGCTCACGATTATTCATCCACACCCCATCTTTCCATTTATAGTCTAAGTCCCACGTGATGCTTCCTGTTTTTGGTCGGAGCTCTGCATATCGCGCAAAAGGATCCGCCTTCTCTAGCATGCGTCCATCGTGCGTTTCAATACTGTATTTATAAAGCTCTCCTTTTAGTACACCAGGAATAAATCCTTCCCAAATGCCGCTGCTATCCCAACGAGGATAAAGATGATGTGCTCCTTTATCCCAAAAATTAAAATTGCCGATGACGCTTACCGACTTGGCATTCGGGGCCCAAACAGAAAAGTATGTTCCTTTTTTTCTCTTTACAATTTGAGCATGCGCACCGAAATGATTGTAAAGTCTATAATGCTTGCCAGCTTTGAATAAATCAATGTCGAAGTCTGTAAAAAGACTGTGAGATATTACGCTTGGTGTCGAAGCTGTTTTCTTTTCTGTAGCTACTTTCTTTGCCATGTCGTGTGGTGTTATCCTTCGTATTTTTCCAATTCATTGATGACTTGCTCAATTCCTTTCAGAGGAATTTTCAACCAATCTGGTCGGCCATTCAATTCATAGCCGATTTCGTAGATGGCTTTTTCAAGAAGGTGAAGGAGGAATAAAAAATTTATCTCTGCTTTACTCGCGTAAAGTTGATTGTCTTTGCCAATGGCCTCATAATAGGTGAGCCAGAATGTGTCGCTAATCAGGTTGTACCAGCGATCCGCAGCTTTTTGTAAGCGGCGCTCATCTGCATTCGCAGTTTCATGACTGAAAAATAATTTGGCGCTAACGGCGTAGTGAAAGGAGCGAACGATGCCCGCGACATCTTTCATCGGTGAGTGCTTAATTTTTCTATCAGCAATGCTGCTTTCAGGTTCCCCTTCAAAATCAATGATGATATAATCGCGATTGTGATAGAGAATTTGACCTAGGTGATAATCTCCGTGAATGCGCGTGCGCAAAGACTTCAATGGTTTTGTTTTTATTTGGTCAAAAAACTGAAGCACTAGTTTTCGCTTGCGCTTTAGCTTATCAGCCATCCGAAGCGCCTCTTCGTCGAGTTTATGTTTGTTTTGCTCCAGCAAATGAAGTCGCCCTTCCAAGAGTGTCACCAGATGCTTGTGGAGCCATTCGCGATATTCTGGAGTAAATTTTTCTCGTTTAAAATCCTTTTGCTTTGTTTCTGTAAAAAGCGCTAAGTGCATCTCAGCAGTGCGCTTGGCAAGGAGTTCAACATTTTCAAATACGAATTCGTGAATGCTAAAACTTCCTTTTACAAAAGATGAAAGAAAATCATTGAGTTCATCGCCCGTGCTCACCCAACTATCTTTTTGCGCATCGACGCGATTCATCATCAGTGCGAAGGTGACTGGTGCAATGCGCTTTCGTTCCCAAATCAAGCTTCCGGCATAAGCGGGCACGTTTTGATATTGCCCCGTTTCGGTCAAAAACTTCAGCATTTCTACTTCGGGATTCGTGTCGAGAAACAACTTACGATAGATCTTCATGAAATACTTTTCATTGAAGATGATGCTGCTATTGCTTTGATCTACTCCTGGATTGCGAGAACCTAAATATTCCTCGCCAGATTCTATCACTTGGCCACGATCAAAGTTGAATTCTCCAAGAGTGGATTTTATTTTTTTTCCATTTAAAGTGGCTTCGAAGATGGCTTTTTGAAATCCTGAGTCATAACATGCATCCAGCAAGTAATGGTTTCCTTCGGCATGCTGCAAATGCGCATACACAGGGCCGTTCACTTCTTCACTCAGCGCGAGTGGTATCATATAATACTCAGAGTCATGATCGCTATAAACGGCCTCAATGATGAAAAAATAGTATCGAATTCCGTCGGCGTCAAATGGAAGACAGTGATCGGTGTTGACCTGTACTAACTGATAAGCTTTTCCGCCAAACCAACGCGCAGTCTTCATTATTTGTGGAAGTAGCGCCAACAACTCGCTTTGAGCTTTTTTGTCGGACGCGAAATTTTGCCACGTTTCAGAAGTATGTATCGGGTGGTGGGTCATTTCTATTTTTAATCTTCTATTCTGAATAGGTGAAATGGGAGCTTATATGGATCGAGGTCTACGAAATTTCTGCTGCCATACCAGGTATACTTTTCTCCAGTCAGCAAATCGTGCACTACGTAAGCCTGCCCCTCGTGCTTACCAATGAGTGATAGCGGGACGTGAATTTGTGTACTTTGTCTATTATATGCATCAAGATTAGCTACGCAGATGATACGATTGTCTCCGTAGACTTTCAACCAAGCCATGATTTGATCATGTTCGGTATGTACTGACGTATAGTTATTGGTAAAATGCATCGCTGCATTTTCATTGCGGTATTTGTTTACCAAAGCGATGACATGCATCAACTTATTGCGATGATTCCAATCCCAATGTCTAACTTCATATTTTTCACTATCCAAATATTCTTCTTTGCCTGGAAGTGCTGCATTTACCATCAACTCATACGATGGTCCAAAGATTCCGTAATTCGAAGAAAGTGTTGCTGCTAAGAAATAGCGAAGTATGAACTGCGGCTCATGTCCACTTTGGGTGATATACGGATTGATATCATGTGTATTCGGCCAGAAGTTAGGACGGAAGTATTCCTTCATAGGTGTGGCAGTCAAATCATGCATGTATTGCATCAATTCCGCCTTAGAATTTCTCCATGTGAAGTAGGTATAGCTTTGGTGGAATCCTTTTTTAGCAAGGTTTTCCATGATGCGCGGACGCGTAAAAGCCTCACTCAGGAATATTACCTCTGGATATTTACTTTCAATTTCTTGCATGCACCATTGCCAAAAAACAAAGCTCTTCGTGTGCGGATTGTCGACACGGAAAATTTTTACTCCTTGTTCAATCCAATACTCCAGAATGCTCTTGAGCTCTGCCCACATATTCTTCCAATCCTCATTTTCATAATCGAGGGGAAGCACATCTTGGTATTTCTTAGGCGGATTTTCGGCGTATTGCACGGTTCCATCCGGGCGCCACTTAAACCATTGCGGATGCTCTTTTACATATGGATGATCGGGACTGCATTGAATCGCAAAGTCCATGGCTATCTCCAAATCGAGCTCTGTCATCTTTTTTATTAATCGCTTGAAATCGGCCAGTGTCCCCAGTTCTGGCAATATTGCCTTGTGACCTCCGAGCTCATTTCCTGTTGCATAAGGACATCCAGGTTCTCCAGATTTAGTATCAAGTGTATTGTTTTTCCCTTTTCTAAATTGATGACCAATTGGATGAATAGGGGGGAAGTAGACGATATCAAATCCCATTTCTTTGATGCGCGGCAACAATGCTTCGCAATCTTTTAAAGTGCCGTGTTCCTTGCCTTGAGGAGCAGCGCTTCTTGGAAAGAATGAATACCAAGAACTGAATCCCGCTCTTTTGCGATGAGCTACTATTTCTAAAGTCTTCTCAAAAGAAGTCACGTGGTCTTCCAGTGGGTATTGATTTAAAATTTCTTCAATCTCAATGCTTGCTGCCTTTTGCAGGCGTTCTGGTGTAGCAAGTGCTGCTAGCGCTTTTTTACATGCTGCCTTTGCTTTGGTATTTCTTCTTGATATTTCGAACAAGAAATTTTCAAGGATTTGAACTTGAACTTCGAGTTCTTTCGGATCCTGTTCGGTTAATCTTTTTTTGTAGGAATGAAGCCAAGACAATGGATGATCAATGAAACCGCGAACTGTAAACTCATAATATCCCATGTCTTCCAATTGAAAGAATCCTTCGAAACGGTCGTTTCCAATGGGTTTCATGGTAATCTCATTCCACTTACGCCCGCCTTTTTTGCGATACATCAATACAGCGCGAACGTCATCGTGTCCATCAGTAAATACATCTGCCTGCACCGGAACCCATTCAGAAGCAATACGCTTTGCAGGATAAAGTCCACCTTCCACGATGGGGGTCACATTTTCGATGATCACGCGGCTGCGACCTATTTTATCAAATGGTTTTTTTATAGAAACCGTTTCTTTCTTTTTCATGGTTACTTCAGAATAATTTCGTGGAAGTTCTTGTCCACATTGAATTTCATTTTTCCGATCGCTTGGTTGCGTTTTCCAATATTATGATGTTTGCCATCCACAGTGAATTCCTTTGGTGTGTAAGGCAAACCGGTGATAACGATTTTATACTTTTCAATGGTATCGTCATAATTTCCGATGGTATGCTGCCGAATACTGAATGAAGATTTCGTTCCCTTTACTTCGAATCTTACAATGCGATAGTTGCTGTTTTTATATCCCATATTGTCGCCATCATCGAGGTAAAGGAAGCTCTCTTCTTTTCCTTCTTTGTAGAATACATGAAGGGTTACTTCTTTTACTTTTTTCTCTCCTACATATTGCATCTGAGGCCATGCAGGGATGATAGCGCCTTCACGAATAAACAATGGAATATGTTGAATGGGCGCTGCAACGGTGACTTCTTGTGAGCCCTTGTGATATTGGTCGTTCCAGTTGTAATACCAGCCACCTTTAGGAAGATATACGCGTTTGGTTTTTTCACCCGGCGCCGATACAGGGGCTAGTAAAAGGTGATCACCAATCATGAATTCTTCATTGCGCAAATAAGTGTCTTTGTTTTCTTGATCTACAAATACTAATGGGCGCAACATAGGAGTGCCGTAGCGATAGTTTTGCCAGAAAGTAGTATATAGATAGGGAAGGAGTCGATAGCGCATTTGTATAAAGCGCTTGCAAATGGCCTCATAGAACGGACCAAAACTCCACGGTTCTTGATCAAATCCCGTTTCGTTGCTTGCACTATGTGTACGCATGAATGGATGGAAGGCAGCCATTTGAATCCATCGGGTGAAGAGTTCTCCGTCAGGCTCACCAATGAAGCCACCGATATCACTTCCTGCGAATGAAATTCCGCTGATAGCGAGACGCTGACATTGTTGCGACGCCACCCAAAGATGTTCCCAAGTTGCAGTATTATCGCCCGTCCAAACGCTGCTCCATTTTTGTATTCCAGAATACGCGCTTCGAGTGATGACGAAAGGACGCTTGGGCATCATATATTTTTTCAATCCTTGCCATGTCGCTTTAGCCATCATGTGTCCATACACATTATGTGCTTTGCGATGACTCACGCTTTCTCCATCATAATCGTGGCGCACATCTTCGGGGAATGTTCCAATTTCAAATACAGCGGGCTCGTTCATATCATTCCAAACTCCAGCTACACCGTTTTCTATTAGAACACCAAATAAATCAGCCCACCAGTCTCTTACTTTAGGATTCGTGAAATCAGGAAACACACATTTGCCCGGCCAAACATCGCCTTCCATGAGCGCTCCATCTTGTCTGCGGCAAAAGACATCATTCTTCAAGCCATCAGTATAAATAGAATATTCAGGATCAACTTTTATTCCTGGGTCAATGATGACGACTGTTTTGAAACCATGATCTTCCAAGGTTTTTGTGAGGCCTTTTGGATCTGGGAAATATTCTTTGGAGAAAGTAAAACAACGGAAGCCTTCCATGTAATCAATGTCGAGATACATTACATCGCAGGGAATACCTCTTCTTCTAAATTCGCTGGCTACTTCTTTTACTTTAGAGTCGGGATAGTAAGACCAACGGCACTGATGATAGCCAAGTGCCCACATGGGAGGGAGTTCAGGTTTGCCCGTTAGATTCGCATACTCTCCCGCCACTTCAAGAAGTTGTGGACCATAGATAAAGTAATAGCACATCTCTCCACCGCGCGCCCAAAAGCTTGTTACATCATCTCTTTCTTTTCCAAAATCGAATAATGTTCTAAAAGTATTGTCGAAGAAAATACCGTATGCTTTTCCATTATGCAATCCATAATAGAAAGGAATATTTTTATAAAGAGGATCTGTGTCTGGGCCATAAGCGTAGGCGTCGGTGCCGTAGTTTTCAAATCGCTTGCCTCTCAATTGAAGTTCGCAAGGCTTGTCACCCAGACCGTAGAAGACTTCTTCTTGTTGTATTTTTTTTGAGCAGTAAACAATTTTGCCTCCTTTCCAAAGGTAATGCTGCCAATGGAAACCCGCTTCGTCTTCGTTGATCACTAGTCCGCTGTGGTCGGTGATCTTGATGCTCATATTGGTTTTATTGATAAAGCATTTTACTTGTTTCGTGATGATGCCCACATTTTCACCATCATCAAATGCGCTCAATGAGATGAGGCTGTCTTGCAATTCGGGAGGAACGGCATAGGAAAAGTCGCGGTGAAAGGTTCCATCCGCAGCATAACGGAATCGAATCACTTTATCATTGACCACTCTCACTTCGAGATGTGTTTCTGCGGAATAGAAATAAAAGAAGTTTCCTTTCTGCTCCCAGTTTTTAATAAGACCAGGGTAATATTTTGCTGAATATTTTTCGTTCCTTGCTGATACTTGCATGTCTTTGTTTTGATACGAACTCCAAATGTAAAAATTCTAGTGAGGAAACTTAGTGTATTTTTTACACTTATTTCTTCAAAATATTCACTTTTAGGCTCCTAAATAAAAATTTTTATATTCGCTGCGTATCACTAAACCTCTAAATATCATGAAAATTCTCAGAATCGCCTTAATAGGCTTTTTATTAGTTCTGGGTACTTATGCAGTGTTAAGTATCATAGGGCCAAAGAAATTGGAAACTAGCCGCTCTATTTCGATTAATGCTCCTATTGAAGAAGTCTATGCTCTAACCTCTGATTTCAATCAGTGGTCTTCATGGTCGCCTTGGCAGCTTAAAGATACTCAAATGAAGAATCAAATTACTGGTACCCCCGGTGCTCTCGGTCACACGATGACATGGGAAAGCGAAACACAAGGCAGCGGCACTCAGGAAATCATTGAGATACTTCCTTCATCCATGATTCGCACCTCTCTCAAATTCAAAGACTGGGATGAAACTTCTTATGCGGCTTTCACCATGCTTCCAGAAGGCACTGGCACAAAGCTTACATGGACAATGGAGGGAGGAGAAGTTCCTTTTCTTCTACGAGGAATGATGGTAATCTTTGGCGCTCAAAGTAGCATTGAGGAAGACTACGATCAAGGACTAGCGAATATTAAAAAATTGGCAGAGAAATAATTTTTTTAAATAAAGAAAAAGGGCTGTCAATCTTGCGATAACAGCCCTTTTGTTTTTTAGGCGATGCTCAATTTCTTTTCGAGATCTTCTAAGTATTTTCTGAAGTGCTTATCGGTTTCTTGTAAGTTGTTTACTGTGCGACAAGCGTGAAGTACCGTGGCGTGGTCTTTTCCTCCGCAGTGCGCGCCGATGCTGGCAAGACTGCTCTTGGTCATCTTCTTTGCAAAATACATTGCAATCTGACGCGCCTGCACGATTTCTCTCTTTCTTGTTTTGCTCTTGAGGAGTTCAATAGGAAGGTCGAAATAATCACAAACTACTTTTTGGATGTAGTCAATGCTCACTTCGCGTGCCGTGTTCTTCACAAACTTGTCAATCATTTGCTTTGCAAGCTCTAGGTTGATTGACTTTTTGTTGAGTGAAGATTGCGCAATCAATGAAATCAATGCTCCTTCTAGCTCACGCACATTGGTGGTGATGCTGTAGGCAAGGTATTCTACCACTTCGTCTGGAAGGTCAATACCATCTGCGTACATTTTCTTTTTGAGAATCGCAATGCGCGTCTCTAAAGAAGGTACTTGAAGGTCAGCACTCAATCCCCACTTGAAGCGAGAGAGCAAGCGTTGCTCCATGCCTTGCATTTCAACAGGAGGTTTGTCGCTCGTCAAGATGATTTGCTTTCCTGTTTGGTGCAGGTGATTAAAGATGTGGAAGAACACATCTTGTGTTTTTTCTTTTCCACTGAAGAATTGTACGTCATCGATGATAAGTACATCCATCATTTGGTAGAAATGAGAAAAGTCGTTTACAGTGTTGTTGCGAACAGCATCGATGAATTGGTGCGTGAACTTTTCTGAACTGACATAAAGAACAGTCTTCTCAGGAAACTTATTCTTGATCTCAATTCCGATCGCATGCGCCAAGTGAGTTTTACCAAGACCGACACCACCATAAATTAGTAGTGGGTTGAAGGCTGTTCCACCGGGCTTTCCAGCCACAGCAAAACCAGCACTGCGTGCGAGTCTATTGCAATCTCCTTCGATGAAGTTTTCAAACGAATAATTCGGATTCAGATTAGAATCTACATTCAATTTGCGAAGGCCAGGGATGATAAATGGATTTTTGATTGGAGCCTCTCCCAAATCCAACGGCATGCTCACAGGAGCATTCTTCACTGCCTTGCGATTGCTAGTAGGAACTTTGATAGTGTAAGGATTCGAATTGTTGAGATTATTTTCCATGATGATGGAATACTCCAATCTCCCTTCTGATCCCAATTCCTTGCGAATGATTTTCTTTAGCAGTGAAACATAATGCTCTTCAAGCCACTCATAAAAGAACTGAGATGGAACTTGAATCGTCAACACACTTTCGTCGAGCTTAACGGGTTTAATAGGCTCAAACCAGGTCTTAAATCCTTGTGGACTTACATTGTCCTTAATTACGTCGAGGCAATTTTGCCAAACCTGATTATGGTCCTTATTCATTCTTATTAAGTATGGTTAATTCGGTAAATGTAGAATTCGTAGGTTTAGA
>JBKCOM010000157.1:0-9269 GCA_046309775.1 Flavobacteriales bacterium | reverse complement strand
TTAGCAGTAGAACCGTCAGCCTTCTTCAAGTTCTTATTCATACAGAATCCTTCAAGACCATAAGGAAGCGTTACGATAGCGTGGCTACCTTCTTTCTTCACGATAGTACCTTGGTGAGATGAACCTTCTACGAATACTGTTTCGAATACATCCCATGGATTCTCTTCGAGCTGCTTGTGACCGAGGCTGATGCGACGGTTGTCTTTGTCAAGCTCCAATACTACCACATCGATTTCATCACCAATTTGGCAGAATTCTGATGGGTGCTTGATTTTCTTGCTCCAAGAAAGATCTGAGATGTGAATCAATCCATCGATACCATCTGCAAGTTCGCAGAATACACCGAAGTTAGTGAATGCACGAACTTTCGCCTTGTGCTTGCTTTCCACTGGGAAACGAGCTTCGATACCTTCCCATGGGTCTTGCATCAATTGCTTCATACCTAAAGAAAGCTTGCGCTCATCCTTATCAACATTCAATACCACACATTCTACTTCTTCACCAACTTTCAAGAAGTCTTGAGCAGAACGGAGGTGTGAACTCCATGACATTTCAGAAACGTGGATCAAACCTTCTACACCTGGAGCGATTTCTACGAATGCGCCATAGTCAGCAAGAACAACCACTTTTCCTTTTACTTTTTGACCTACTTCAAGGTTTTCCTGAAGAGCATCCCATGGGTGAGCAGAAAGCTGCTTCAAGCCGAGAGCAATACGCTTCTTCTCATCATCAAAGTCGAGGATAACAACGTTGATCTTAGAATCAAGCTGCACCACTTCTTCTGGATGATTGATACGGCCCCATGAAAGGTCTGTGATGTGAATAAGACCATCCACACCGCCGAGGTCAACGAATACACCGTAGCTGGTGATGTTTTTAACAACACCTTCCAATACCTGACCTTTTTCAAGACCAGACATGATTTGCTTCTTCTGTTCTTCGAGTTCGGCTTCGATGAGAGCTTTGTGAGATACAACAACGTTCTTGAATTCGTTGTTGATCTTAACCACTTTCAACTCCATCACTTTACCAACGTATATATCGTAGTCGCGGATTGGCTTCACGTCGATTTGTGAACCTGGCAAGAATGCCTCGATTCCAAATACGTCAACGATAAGACCACCTTTTGTGCGACACTTCACGTCACCTTTGATGATTTCGCCAGACTCAAGAGCTCTGTTCACATTGCCCCAAGCGCTAAATACGCGAGCTGTTTTGTGAGATACTTTAAGCTGTCCGTTTTTGTCTTCCTGTTGTTCTACATATACAGGAACCACATCACCAGGCTTGAGGTCTGGGTTGTAGCGGAACTCAGTTACCGGGATCACACCCTCTGACTTGTAACCGATGTTTACTACTACTTCTTTTTTGTTCACGAGAACAACTGTACCATCTACTACTTCTTTTTCAGCGATAGTAGAGAGTGTGTTTTCGTATATACCGTCAAAACGAGCACGCTCGTCTGTAGTATATCCGCCTGCTGCTTCGTAGGCATCCCAATTAAATTCACCTGTGCTTGTGAGGAAAGCCGCGTCATCCGCTGTGCTATACAAATCAAGAGGTTCTTCGATTGCGATCTCTTCCTTTTCTACTGCTGGTGCAATAGTCTCCTCAGCGAGGTTTTCAATTGGATCGATGTTTTCTGCGTCAGCAGCTTTAACTTTTTTAGATTCTGCCATGAGGGCATTTTAATTTGTATTTCGTTTCTCTTTGAAAGAGGTGGCGCAAACGAAAGGGGTTTTACTTTGTAATTAATTCACTGTCAGCGCACTACAACAGTGTTCCCAAAAAGGGCTGCAAATATACAACTTTTTCACAAATCCCACAAATTCAGTCAGTTTCGCTATTTTCACTACTTATATTCGCGCCCTCTATGGCAGTTGCAACACGTTTTGACAATGTACAAGCTCTCAGGGGCATCGCTGCTTTGATGGTGTGTGTGTTTCACCTAGCTGGTCATAGCGATGGGGCGCATCGACTGCTACCAGAAGGAGATGCCGTGCTTCGCTATTCTTCATACGGCCCCACAGGTGTTTTTGTTTTCTTTGTTATATCTGGTTTTATCATCCCTTTTTCGATGCATAAATCTCAGTACCAAGTGCGAGATTTTTTTTCCTTTTTCAAAAAAAGATTGTGGCGCCTTCATCCACCGTATATCCTCACATTGTTGCTTACCATAATTCTTGTTTTGTTTAATAATGCTACGGGGAAAACCAATGAGGACGTGAGCGCTATTCGTGTTTTGTCTCATTTGTTTTATACAACGAAAATCATGAATCTCGATTGGTTCAATCCAATATTCTGGACCTTAGCAATCGAGATTCAATACTATTTGCTGTTAGCGCTTTTATTTTCTTGGTTTAATGGAGAAAAAATGTGGCAGCGAATGTCATTCGTGCTGCTCATGCTTGCCTCGACTTATTTTCTTAAAGATGATAAATTCATCACGTTTTACATTGGTCCTTTTGTTTTGGGATTTTCCATTTTTTATTTTTTAATAAAAAAAGTACACTTCTTAGAATGCGCATTGTACGCCTCATTAGCGAGTATTAATATTTTGTATTTCGTCGGTCCGCATTGGTTGATTGCCTCTACCGCCGCTGTTTTTTTTATTTTATATATTGAAAAAACACCATCGGTATTGAACAACCTCGGAGAGATATCCTACTCCCTTTATTTGACGCATCCGCTTTTTGGTGGTTTATTCATTTATTTGCTACTACCGTACAACTCAAGTTTATGGTCTGGATATGGCATTCTCATTGGTGCGATTATTTTTTCAATAATCACTTCACAACTGTTTTATCGACTCATTGAGCGAAGGTCAATCGAGTGGAGTAAAAAAATCTAGTTTTTTTAATTGGTTATTGGTGTAAAATGTTATATTTGAACGATATACCAACAAAACCAACTATCTATGAAGAAAATCTACACATTTGCGCTCGGGTTTGCTCTTGCTTTAAGCAGCTACGGTCAAATCACTTTATTGCCATCGGAAAATATTCAGCAAGCTATTCAAAGTAATTTTTTGGGAAATGGTATCTTTACCTCCAATGTCACATTTAATGGACAGGCAAACGTTACTTCTTCTCCTTTAATGTCCGCATTTCAAGATGCTAATCCCTTGTTGGGAGTCTCTTCTGGAATTGTTCTAAGCACCGGCATGGTTGAAGATCTATTGACATCATCGATTGGAGGCACTGAGCCATACTCCATTCAAGATGAAGATATTATTCAACTGCTTCAAGACCCTCTTTATATTGGGGAAGTCACTTCATTGGAATTTGACTTTATCGCAACAGGAGACTCGGTGGCTTTTCAATACGTGTTTGCATCAGTTGAATACCCCGAATTTGTGAATACTTCATTCAATGATCATTTTGGATTTTTTATAAGCGGGCCAGGTATAAATGGAACATTTACAAATGGCGCGGTAAACTTGGCTTATCTTCCTAACTCTGAGACGGCGGTGGGGATTAACACTGTAAATGACCAAACCAATTCGGAATATTATAATGTGAGCGCCAATGAAATGGGAATAACTTCAATAGATGGATTTACGGATGTTTTGCATGCTTGTATTGGCCAATTGATCGTTGGCGAAACTTATCATATCAAATTAATTATTGCAGACGTTGGAGATTCAGCTTTGTCCTCACATGTATTTCTGAGTGGTGAAAGCTTTGAACAATATTGTTCTGCTAACACAGAGGATGGTGCAAACGGCATCCAAACACAGAATTGCATGCTTTCTACATTGGATGCAAGAGTCGATTACACATTGGATTGCGGAACAATCACGCTTACCAACTCTAGTTTGATCAATATGAATGTCACCAATTGCTACTACCGCATGGGTGATGGCAACACTATTCCGGCGTGCGACGCTGATGCGACATATACATTTGAGAATCCAGGGAACTATGATATTCAATTAGTATATGAGATGAATGGCTTTGAATCAGTATTCTTTATTGATGATTTACTGATTAGTGAATTCCCTCCTGTAACCCCCATTATCTCTTACGACAATGGTACATTTACTTTGACCAATCATGATGCTAATTCCAGCATCCAATGGACATTAAATGGACAACCTGTGGATGGTGCTAATGAAATAACATTTACTCCAACAGAATCGGGAGCTTATGCAGTGGTGGTGAATAATGGATGTCCGTCTATCAGCGAGAATCTATCTGTGGTGAGTGTAGGACAAGAATTGGAGTTGGTTGAGATGTTGGTTTATCCCAATCCATCCAATGGCGTAGCCAATATCAATGCACCAGCTACATGCGATAGAGTAGAGGTCTTGGATGCAACTGGCAGGTTAGTAGAAAATATTCGTTTGAATGGAAGTCAGTTTTTACAAATGCAACTTCCTTCTGGTTTTTATCTTATCAGAGCGCTCAATCAAAATGGGGATGTGTTGATGACACAATCGCATATTTCGAAATAAAATAATTTAGAATACATAAAAAAAGCACTGCTCGATGCGGTGCTTTTTTGTTTTGGCTTGTGTGGTTACTTCACCGTATTATCCAAGTAACCCAATGAAATAATCATATCCAGATTATAGTGCTTGGTGTTGTATTTTTTGCCATCGGCAGCAGTTCGTAAGAATTTCTTACTAACTGAGGCTTCCTCCAATTCGCCTTCGGCATAGATGTTTTTGATGTGCTGTGTAATGCCAGGCCGTTCAACTCCATAAAGTGCGGCAATCTGGTCTTGTGTTAGCCAAATGCTTTCACCTGCAAAACGAACATCCACCGAAACTTGATCATCTTGGGTTTAAAGATGAAAATTGATGAGTAGTCTTCAATGTCTTTATTGTTAGCCATGCATTTTAAGCTTTGGTTAATTTTTCGATGATAGTGATTAAGCTCACATTGCAATTGTTTAATTTAATAGTGCTCGTAAATCAAGATTGCTCCACAATTTTAATTTCCTCCTCCGTCAATCCATAAAGTTGGTAAACCAATTGGTCTATTTGTGTTTCCAAATCGGATGTATCTCTTTCTTTGTTCTTTTCTTTGAGTGCAATAATTTCAGCGACTAATTTTTCTAATACAGGCGAAATAATTTCTTTCGGCAAAGGTATTTGTTCAATATATTTGGGTTTTATATTGTAGTCAACGAAGAAATTAGAAAAATACCAATTCATAAGCCGAGAGTTGAGAATTCCTAGAAGCACATGTAACGAATTTCCATTTTCAGAAACTACAAAAGAAAAATTATTCAAAGGATAGTATTCTCCACTTATATCAAGTGCACAAACCAATCTAATTGGCATACTCAATTTTCTGATATACTGAATCAGAATTTTTGGCTGTTCATAATTTATATTGTTTAAGCCTGCCAGATCACTACATACGTTTAAATAGTCGCCTTGCCAATCAATTGTATATTTCTTTATGTTTTTCGCTGATGATGCACACTTTTTCCAATTTTCATTTCCGCTAATTTCCTTTGAAAGAAATCTTTCATTATCCCCCGTTTTTATACCATAAACTACTTTGAATGATTTATTAATTGGCTCTAATAGTGAAATTCTTCTAAGTAAATTTTCTTTTGCTTCATTTGTCGAAAGACTAAACACAAAGTCAGTCTTTTCTTCAAATTTACTTTGTTCAATGCTATTCACTTCAAAGTCTTCAAATTCAGCCAAGTCATAAACACGTTTTGTTTCTGTGGATTTATAAAGTTTGATCACATTGTTGCTGATGGCATTTTTTTGCAGAATGTATATTGCTGGAACAATGTCGGGTGCATCTGCAAAAACTTGCTTTTCTAATTCTAAAAGTGAAATTATTCTGTTTTCTAAGAATGCTTTCTTTCTAATTTGAGAAAACTTATCGAGGTAGTAAATTGTGTTTGTGGTTATATATGAAAATACACCGCTTAATCTTAATAAATCAGCCATAGCAAGCTCAATAAAAAAAGTGTATATCTCTACTTCGCCTCTTGTTGCAGTAAACCTATTTTTCAAATATTCCTTTTCACTATCAATCATTTTTACACCATACGGCGGATTCCCAATCACCACATCAAAGCCTACAAAATCGCCATCATCATTGAGGACTTCGGGAAATTCAAAACGCCATTCAAAAGCGTTTTCAAAAATCTTGTTGGCTTTTATTTCTTCAATTTCAGCCTCTAGTTTGTCGGCTTCAACTGTTAGCTTTTCTACCTTCTTATTCCATTCCGCCTTTTCTTTTTTGCCCAACTCGAAAAGACTTTGTTGCGTTGTGAGTTTTGTCAACTCTCCCTTGAGGTTGTATAGCTTCTTAGCTTTCGGGTCGTTCAAAAGAATCTCACTTCTGAAATCCGATTTAATGTCGGCAATCAGTCGTTCCATAGTTCTTTTTTGCTCCTTGCTTTCAGCATTGCGGTAGGTGGCCACGGCTATGCGATAGCTGTCTATTGTCCACTTTTTTTTCTGTAAAGCTTGTTTCAAGTCCGCATCAATGGCAAAACGGCTCACCAAAGAGTTTCCGCATTTGATGTTGATGTCAATATTCGGTAGCGTTTCAAGTTCGGTAGCGTTCTTGTAATAAGCATTTTTCAAAAGCTCAATCCATAATCGCAATCGGCAAATTTTTACCGAATTGGTATTGATGTCCACCCCAAAGAGGCAGTTCTCAATGATGGTTTGCTTTTCGTGGAAAAGCGTTTCTTGTATGCGTTGGCATTCTTTGTTGCTCGGGTTGTATTCAAAGAGTTCGCCTTCTTCGTCTGTTACAATTAGTTCATCATTTACCACTTCCACCTGATACTCTTTCAGTCGTTTGCCATCGCGGTCTTGCAGAATTTTCAGGTCGTTCTTAACAGCAATCATTTCATTGAGAGCCGAAACGAGAAAGTGTCCAGAACCAACGGCAGGGTCGCAAATTTTGATGCTGTTTACAATGTCGTTGGCTTCTTTTCGGTTTTCAATTTTATCGTAAAGTTCCTCTATCGTAGTACAGTTCCATTTTTTAGTTTCGTTGAATTTCTGCACTACTGCTTTCCGTATGGTTTCACGGCACATATACATGGTAATGAAACCTGGAGTGAAAAACGATCCGTCTTTGTAGCCGTTTATTTTCTCGAAAATTAATCCGAGAACTGAGGCGTTGATAAGTGTTTTGTTGTCTTCCTGAATGTCTTCTCCGCCTTCTGCACCAAAGTCGTAAGCATCCAAAAACTCGAATAGATATTGAAGCGTGGAAAGGTTGCCCGACCGTTTTTTGCCCTGCTGGTCTTTCAGCACGGTTTGCGAATAAATCGGAATGGTCTTATCGTCTTTCAGATTGCTGATAAACAAAGTAAGCTGCTCAATGTCGGTCGGCTCGAAAAGCGAAGAATTGAGATAAGGAACTTTCTCGAAAATCTTTTTTACATCATCGTTTCGTTCGTCATGCTTGCGCGCCAACACTTGAAAAAACAAGCTGTTCAGATCGTCATAATTCTTGATTTTGTCAATATTGAGAAACGAAAATGATTTGTCCCCTTTCCCGAAGTCTCGGGACGAGTTATGATAGG
Organism: Flavobacteriales bacterium; assembly: GCA_046309775.1. Lineage (GTDB taxonomy): Bacteria > Bacteroidota > Bacteroidia > Flavobacteriales_D > Sanyastnellaceae > JAIXWP01. The sequence continues at coordinate 1,748 of JBKCOM010000157.1, read as the reverse complement.
TGATAAGTTGGGCTTCCAGCAACTTCAAAAACAAAATGCGGTTTATCCAAGTGATTGAAAGTTCAAGAGCTACATGAAAAAGTCTTTCTTGTTGTGTGTTGCCGATCCCGATGGCTATCGGGAGATTTGGCTTTTCAAGTCGGCTTAGTTTATCCAAGCTGTCAAGCTGAATGATCGCATCTTCTAGGATTGTTCCTGTGTTTCGTTCACCTTCTTTATATCGTTCAATTAGTTTTTTCTTCGTTTCACTCAAGCCTATTATATGCAACAACTCATTGTAAAAGTTTTTGTCGAGGCTGTTGCTATCGTTGGTGAAAGGAAGTTTTAAAAGATGCTCTGGTGAAAGCAATTTGAATAATGCAATCAGAGAAATATCGTCTGCTTTATTGTTGTTACGAAGCGTTTTTTGGAATTCCTGAATATTAAAGTAGGTAAATTCAATCTCTGTTGCTATTTCGGCAATAAACGGCTCGGCAATTTGTTTGTAGAAAAAATCTGTTTTGTTGTCAGCCAAACGACCTGCTTCAAAATCGTTGAATTGGGATACAAGGGTTTTGTTTTGGGCAAAAAGTCTGTCGAATAGGGTAGCGTCAAAAATGAACCATTCGTTAATATTGGTCGCCACCAAATGCTTTACTTCAAGATTTTTATGTGTAATTCTTTCTCTGAGGTAGTACAAAACCAATTCTTGAAACGCTTTTGCATTCAGCTTTTTGGTTGTAATCATCTCCGATTTGTTGGTCGGCTTTTTAGCTTCGAGGATTACGCCAACCGCAGAGTTTGCATTTTGTCCGTTATGAATTACTAGGTCGTTTCGACCTTTGGTATTGATGAAGTGGTTTGGGTCGTAATAGGTTTTCTTTAAAAAGTCTGAAACCAAGTTTTTATGAAATTCTTCACTTTCCGTGTCATTTGTCCTGTCTAGTAAAGTGATGAGATTGGCTTTGAAACCTTCAATTGCAGTCCTGTTCGGTTTGACTTTTAAAAAGGCTTTGTTGAGAGCCTTTCGTGGTTTCAATTCTTTTAGAATCATCTATAAATTATATTTTCTAATTCAGGCCGTTAAGATAGGTTTTTCGGGCGTAATGGTATCAGAATGTTGGCAAAAAAAAAGGCTCTTTCTTTTTTTATGATATTTCAAGTATTCTAAATGCTCGTCGATTGAAGAAAACAACATCATTTTTTTTCTTTCCTAAAAAAGAACTGGCCAAAGGGGCAGTGGGGGAGATGCAAAGCAATTCTTTGCCTTCCACATTCAGTTTGCCTATACCAGTGCAGATGTAAAATAAACCTTGGTCTGTGTTTAAAAGGCTCCCTGCTTGCACCGTTTCGCTAACGTCAAGGGCTCGCACCGCGTGGAGTTGGTTGATTTGTGTTTGAACGATATTGATTTGCCGCTGCAATTGTTCTTGTTCAATTTGAACCATCGCCAAAGCCGTTTCGTGTTTGTCGCCTGCCGTACTTTTTCCTTCATTGGCAGCGCTTTTACGCAATTCGGTCATCATTGATTCCAATGATGTCATTTGTTCTTCCGCGATTTCGAGGCACCGCTGCCAGACTTGGTGTTTCATTTGGCAAAAATAATATAAGGTGTTTATTGGGTTGGGATTTTCGCTCTCTCTCTTTCTCTTAACCTCCCTCTAGAAACTCTATTCATTCTCATTCTCATTTTGATTCTCATTCTAAAACTACCCTACATAGTCGTTCTATGTACATTTATAGAAACAATATCGTACTTTTATCCAGAA
>JBKCOM010000156.1:0-2784 GCA_046309775.1 Flavobacteriales bacterium | reverse complement strand
CAGTGGCGGTGACCGTCCACAACGCAGCTTCGGTGGCGGTGGTGATCGCCGTGATGGTGGTTACAAACCACGCTTCAACCGCGACAACAATCGCTATTAATAGATAAGATTGTTTAAAACATTAAAACCGCCCTGGATATCTGGGGCGGTTTTTTTTATTCAAAATTCTGAATTCTGAATTCGGAATTCTGAATTTAGCCTCCTACTTCTCCATGATATAAGACAACGCTCCGCTGGGGCATTGTTTTACTTGGGCAATGATGCGCTCGGTGCTTGCACCTTCGGGTTTGATCCACGGGCGTTCGGCTGGATTGAAGACTTCAGGCAGAGCATTATCGCCTCGCCAACATTTAGTGGAGTGTGAACAGATATGGGCTTTCCAAATAATCGTCACTTCGCCGTTGGAATATTTCTTTGTAATCTCTTTCATCTCAAAAAGGTATTTATTTTAGTAGGTGAAACTAACAACTTGTGCACGGGACAAACATTCGCAATAGTAAGAAGTCGTTTCTTTTGTTCGTCACTCAACGCACCCAAAAGGGTTATATTTCTATTAAATACAGGACCTTCTGGATTATCGCTATCAAAGTCAATATCGACTTCAACACCATCTAATGGCCACTCTTTTCGATCTGCATACATCCTTAATGTAATCGCAGTGCACGACGCCAGTGCCGCACAAACCAAGTCATACGGAGAAAATCCTTGATCAGTGCCACCATCCTCTGGCGGCTCATCTGCAATCAAGGAATGTTTTTCGCCCTTAATGTGAGTCAGATACTTATCCCGACCGATATTGCCTTTTATTGTTGCCATAATTTTTTAATAGTCACTAGTCACTAGTCTCTAGTCTCTTATAACGAGTTTAGCCGTTGTATTGTCATTGATGATGATGGAATAAAAACCACTTGGGAGTTCATCGATGTTGAGGCGCAATGTGAGGGCATTTTGTGGTTCGAGTTGATCGAAAACAAGACGACCATCAGCGCTGAAGATACGGCAGCGTTCTATTCTTTCTGATGATGATACAATGCTCAAGTCACCACCAGAAATTGGATTAGGATATATCGAAAAACCTCCTAATAATGTTTCCTCCACATTCACATTCTGACCATTGAAGTGGCGCGTCACAGCAATATCATTGTTTGTACCCATATTGCCTCTTCCTGCTAAAACAATTTTCCCATCGCTTTGCAATGCCATAGCATTGGCATCGTCGAATGCTGTTGCAATAGTGGTAAGGGTATATCCATTTTCACCGAATGTGTTGTCGATAGATCCATCCAAGTTAAGTCTTAATAATAAAAAGTCTCTATCATCGAAAAAGAATCCACCGCTGGTGCCACACATCACAAGTGTGTTTTCATGAAGTGCAATATCATTGAATACGTTTTGTGCATTCAAACTGAAGGTATAAACTCCTGCTGTTGCAAAATCACCTCTCAATGTTCCATTTGAAGAATAGCCAAGGACAGCCGCTTCAAAAGAAAAGTCTAATGCTGTAGTATAACCGCTCACATATATATTTTCATCACTATCGGAGATTATAGCGAAACCAGATTCTGTGTATTCTTCAGAAATAGGGGTTTTCACAATACCCTCATCTCCGAATGAGGTGTCGAGCGATCCCGCAGTATTGTACTTCACCAGCAACACATCCAAGTTGGTCTGCCCGGTTTCTGTAAAGGGTAATCCATAATGGCCAGTGGCAATGATATTATCATTCCCGTCAATCATTAAGTCATAGAAAACATTATCTTGGTTTTCAACTGGAATAGTAGCATATCCATTTTCGCCGAATGAAGTATCAACAGAGCCATCTGCGTTGAAACGCGCTACAAAAGGCTCAGAATTAAAGTCTGCATTGGTAGCCTTACCAGCAACGACTATTTTACCATTCGAATCGATTTTTGCCGCGTAGATAAACTCATCTCCTTCAATGAACGAAGTCAATACTTCACCTTCTTCACCAAAAGAAGAATCGATATATCCAGTTTCATCCAACTTAAACATGTATCCGCTGAAAGCAAACATGTCATCGGCAGAAGCTCCAGCGATGAGAATAGAATTGTCTTCCAAAACTAAAATTTCATAGGCATAACTTTCATTGTAAGCCTCAACAATCAAAACACCATTTTCAGCGAAGCTATTATCCAAACTTCCATCGGCATTTAGACGAGTGACTAGAAGCTTGCCACTGAACATTTCAGTGAGGGCGGTACCTGCAACGATTATTTTGCCATCGCTTTGAATGGCTACGGCTTCAAGGTTATCCTGAAATCCAAAATTAGCTACATATCTTCCTTCATTTGCAAAATCCGTATCCAATCCCCCCGCGAATTGAGAATAGGAACAATTAGAAATTAGAATGAAGACGCCAATTAAAGAAAGTAAATTTATTTTCATAGTAGTGGTTTATTTTTATAAAGATAGTGAAAAGCAACGAGCCAAAGCCCTTGTTCCTTGTTCCCTTGTTCCCGACCTGCCCATGAATGGGCAGGCTATTAACGGTAATTCGGATTCAAAATTCAAAATTCAAAATTCGGAATTCAAAATTCGGAATTCCCTATTCCCCTGTTCCCCTATTCCCTGTTCCTTGTTCCTTGTTCCTTGTTCCCCTGTTCCTTGTTCCTTGTTCCCTTGTTGTTCTCTCATGAAATAGGTTGACAGCTTATTTGTTGAAAAGTCTCTAAATTTAACGCGTTATGACAACAGAAGAACGTCGTCGGAGACAATTTACAGAGGACTTTAAGAAGTCTCAAGTTCAACTCATTGAAGCTGGCA
>JBKCOM010000155.1:0-9243 GCA_046309775.1 Flavobacteriales bacterium | reverse complement strand
GGATTGGAAGAGAAGTGCGCATATATTTGCCACTAAGAAGACTGAATTAAAGATGCAGAAATATCAAGCGATCATTATCGACGACGAAAAAAGGCAGCAAGACTTACTTAAAAAGAAACTTCAAGAAAATTTTCCTGAAATTGAGTTGTGCGCTGTGTGCAGCACAGTGGATGAAGGAATCATCGCGGTTGTAAAGCACGAACCTCAGCTTGTATTTCTTGATATAGAGATGCCGGAAAAGGACGGATTTGAGTTTCTGAAGTCCTTTAAAACAATAAATTTTGCGGTAATTTTTACCACCTCACACTCCAACTATGCGCTCGATGCCTTTCGGGTGGCCGCATTGGATTATCTCCTCAAACCATTTAGTGTAGAGCAATTGAAAGAATCCATTGAGCGATTCAAAGAGAGTTATCGAATAAAAGAAAAGGCTGAATTATTAGAAAATTTTCGAGAAAACATAGACCTGCAAAGCATTGGAGATCAAAAATTGGCCTTGCCTTCTGGACAAGGTTTCATCTTCGTAAAGATGGATGATATCATTCGAATAGAGTCGCAAGCACATTTGACTACTTTTTTCATGACCAATAAAGAACAGGTAATTGTTTCGCGCACACTGAAAGAATGTGAAGACATTATGCCTTCCAAAAAATTTGTAAGGATTCACCAATCACACATGGTCAATCTGATGCATGTTAAGAAATTTAATAAAGCTGATGGCGGGACTGTAATCATGTCGGATGGCAGTGCCATTGAAGTCTCAAGAAGAAGGAAAGATGATTTTATAGAGGCATTTCAAAAATTGTAATTTACCGCTTTTGATATGAATCATACCAAATTTGTGTTGCATCTGACCTAATATTGATTTTCTCTTTTTTTACAATACTTGCGTTGTTCTTTTGCCGCCTAATCTAAACACAATCAAGATCATTCATGGGGCATGAGGTAATAGACGCAGTGAAGGCGGCACGATTGATTTCCGATTACATACATCATGTAAAGAAAACTGATGCATCTAAGAATATAACACTTGGAGGACTTTTGAATGCTGAGGATTTGAGACTTATTTGCAACAATAATCATCCTCCAAAACTGAGTTTCTTTCCAGAATTACCAGACCCTACAACCGAGCACTTTCATGTTAAGGTCGATTCAGGGAATAGAGATAATGGTGTATTTCCCATTGAGGTATTTTCAGCTCCAGCCCTTCATTCTGATATTGATATGCTTTCTTTTTTGCATCGTCAAAAAAGAACCAAAGAGGACGCCGTCAATTTCAATTTGACGGGTAATAAAGACTCACAAGACAATTTCCAAAAGTGGATGTTGAAAATGGACTTGGGTGTGAATGGTACCTTTGAATTGGCTTCCTCAAAAAAAGAAAATCTCATTCAATCACTTCTTGAAATAAATAAAACCGAAGTTTTGCATGTGCGATATTTTTTAGGGTTAAGAAAAACGACACATCCGAATGTCACATTGATCCTATGCCCTGTTGACATCACAGGAAGAAACATACTTGTTTTACCAGATGGCTCCGCTGCTGGATGGATATCATTGTTTTGAGATGGCGGAAATGGATTTGTTTAAATTATTGGATATTGGTGCAAGAGGACTCATTCCGCTGATCGTCATCTGTGCGATTTATCATTGGGAGAATTTATCTAAACGGGCCAAACGGTTTGTTTTTTATCTATCGCTTTATTTCATTATAAATCTTCCCACTTTTTTTGATGGTGATGATCGTCTTCGCTGGAGCGCATTTTCAATTGCGACATTATTGGAGTCCTTGTTCTTGTATCATTTTGTAAGTGAGCATATAAAAGGTATTTCTAATCTCAGGTTTCTATGGATGGGCTTTATTGTAATGCTATGGTTTTTTTCTTTTGGGAAGTTATGGTTTCCTTCTTTACCGCTTGAAGTCACACCTTTTTTTAACACAATAGTCAATGCCATGTTGGCTTTGTTAGCAGCGGTGGTATTGTTTAAAACAGTTTCAAGCGAGCATCCTCTAGATAGAAACATTGAATTCTGGCTGTTTTGCGGGGTTTTTGTGTACAAGCTGAGTACGGTACTTCTAGTCGCATTCATTCCCTTTTCCTTTCATTCAGATGTCTGGTACTTGCATTCTTTGTACTTCATTTTTGGGGGTGTGTTTTATATTATCGGATTTTGCCGTACAAAATCGGTAGCTGAGATTTGAGTCTTCGTCCCGCTTTTTAGTTCATTCATGCCACTTTTTGTTTTTTTCGACCAAATTCAGTTTTTAACAAAATTGTATTCCTGACATTGCAGATTTTTGAAATGTAGAATTCATCCTTATTCACTGACAAAGTAAAATCCAGTATAAATTTCTAACTCCGCAACTTAAACGCGATGAGCTACCGGCAGCAATTAATTGTTGCCGGTTTTTTTTTACCTTCACCACCAAACCATAGATTATGAATCAACTTTTACGTTTGTTTTTTCTTGTTATTGTGCTTGTATGTTCGTTCCGAGGCAAAGCTCAAATTACGGATTATACCTTGGAGACCCATTTTACTGAGGCCTCCATCAACATCTATATGCAAGTTCTCGGTATTCCAAATGGTCTTCTCGAAATTCAGTCGGAAGTTGATTTTTATAAAATAAAATATATGACTCCGCACCCCAACGGAACGATGGTGGAAGTTTCGGGTGCCTTATGTGTTCCTTCCGATTTGGATTGTCCACTACCGATGGCCAGTTATCAGCACGGCACCATCAGTGCACGAAATGAAGCTCCTTCAAACCCAACAGGCGAAGCGCTCATTGGTGTATTGTATGCCGCTGTGGGTTATATTACGGTAATGCCCGATTATATTGGTCTAGGTGATAGTCAACTATTTCATCCTTACGTGCACGCTGATTCACAGGCATCAGCCAGTTTGGACATGATCCGCTCTGCACGCGATTTACAGGAGACTTTGGGATATAATTGGGACGAACAGCTGTTCATTTTCGGTTATAGCCAAGGAGGACATGCTACTGCAGCTTTGCAAAGATTGATTGAAACGGAATCTAGCGATGAGTTTACAATTACTGCATCTGCTCCAATGAGCGGACCGTACGATATCAGCGGGATTCAAGCGGGTGTACTCACTTCCGATCAAGTGTATCCAACTCCAGGTTATCTGCCTTATGTAGTGCTTAGCTATCAAGAGGTGTATGGCAATATTTATAATGATCTTTCTGAAGTATTTCTTCCAGAATACGCTGAAATTATCCCAGATTTATTTGATGGAAACACTACCATGAGCGTCATTAATAGTGCTTTTCCAGCAGTGCCAGCGGATATGTTGCAACCAGCATTTATTGAAGCTTACAACAATGATCCCAACCATCCCATGCGATTGGCACTGGCCGACAATGATGTGATGGATTGGGCACCGCAAGTACCGACACGTCTTTACTACTGCATCGCAGACGACCAAGTGAATTATATGAATTCCGTGGTTGCTTTAGAGAACTTTACTGAACTTGGTTCAACCTCAGTGCAAGCTTTAGATCTTGGACAATATGATCATGGTGGTTGTGCTCCCTTGGCGCTACTTTTTGGCCTCGATTATTTCGAGTCATTGAAAGTGGATAACTGCAATATTTCGGGTATCTCAGAAATCACAGATTCATTTTCTATTTCACCAAACCCAAGCAATGGTATTGTCACCTTTCACCAAGCAGTGAACGACTGGATAGAGGTTTATGATGCGACAGGTAGAAAGGTGGCTTCGTCTTGGGTTTCTAATACTGCTGATTGGAGCGCACTCGGTGCGGGTTGCTACGTAATCAAAGGAAGGTCATTCGAGCCAACAAGAATGATAATTCACTGATGAGTGATTAGAATCCATGTTATTTCAACTTGCTTCTAAGATATTCCAGTATATTGGGATCGTCCAAGTCTTCCATGTCGCTTAGCTCTATTTCAAGGGATTTTGTAGAACTCAAAAGTTCGAGCAGAGATAAACTGAGCGATACAATGAAGGTGAATAGTGAAGAAGCAAAGATGAATCGGGCGGCGCTCATGTTCTGCACGTATATCAGATACATGGCCACGATTGCGAGCAAGAAGCTGATCACTCCAAGTATTTGCATGTTTTTGATTAATCGCAATCGGTATCTTAGATTTCTGATTTGAGCAAGAATGAGTGGATTGGTGCTGCCGTCCTTGTTTTTGTAGCGATCGTGGAGGTTTCGAATCACGTTTGCCAAGGCTAGAAATCTATTGGTGAACGCGAGCATGATCAAACTAATCGCAGGGAATAGGAGTGCTGGAGTATTGATTGTAATGTCCATTGTTCAAAGGAACAAAATAGAAATGCGCAGACCTATTTTTTCGGACATTTTTTACAGCGCTTGCCGTGCTTCCAGTTTTTACAGCACTTATCCTTTTTGCATCGAATAAGCTCATGCAGCGGACATGTCACGGACACATTACAATTTGTAGGAGCTTTCGGATTCATAGCGGCAAAGAAATTGGAGAGCGTGGAGCCTTGCAATACCTTAAAAAGGGTATTGAACCTTTTCTTTACATTTGTTCACATTCTTGTCTTATGAAGCAATTTTTTATCGCTGTTCCTTTCTGTTTTATTTCTCTTATTTCAAATGCGCAGCTCTATGGCTCGAAGGATTTCAAGCCAAGTCGCAAAGACAGTTTGCGTGGGGGAGAGCGGTTTGAGCGTGCATGTTATGACGTACACTATTATGATTTGTGGGTGGATTTGGATTTTCAGACACAAAGTATTTTAGGTAAAAATGAGATCTTTTTTGAATTGAAAGAAAGGTCGTCACGAATACAAGTGGACTTATTTGAGAATATGACGATTGACAGCATTGTGATGAATGGTGTAAAATTGAATTACACTAGAGATTTTGATGCAGTCTTTATTTCCTTGCCTTTAGAAACATCTTTGGGCAAACACTTGCTTGTGGTGTATTATAATGGCAAGCCGCAGATAGCTCGCATGCCGCCGTGGGACGGAGGATTTACATGGGCAAAAGACAAAGAAGGACAGCCGTGGTTGGGAGTATCGTGTCAAGGCACTGGCGCGAGCCTTTGGTGGCCGACGAAAGAAGTATATAGCGACGAACCGGACAGCATGCGCATACATTGCACCGTTCCTTCTGAGTTGTATGCAGTGTGCAATGGAATAGAAGAGGCAAAAACCTCATCACAAGAAAATAGAACCACTTATAACTGGAAAGTCAGTTATCCCATCAACAATTATAATGTGACGCTGAATGTGGCCAAGTATGTCCATTTTGATGACCTCTATATTACAGCCGATGGAGATAGCCTAGCATTGGATTATTATGTGCTTCCAAGCAGTTTGGCAGAAGCGAAAAAACAGTTTGAGCAAGTAAAGCCTATGCTCCAGTGTTATGAAAAATATTTGGGGCCATATCCATTCATTCGAGACGGGTATGCATTGGTCGAAACGCCTTATCTTGGAATGGAGCACCAGGGCGCGATAGCTTATGGTAATAAATACAAAAACGGTTATCTCGGCATGGACCGCAGCGGACAGTCCTTGCAGTTCGACTATATCATCATTCACGAAACAGGGCACGAGTGGTGGGGCAATAGTGTATCTGCGCAGGATTTGGCGGACATGTGGATACACGAAAGTTTTTGTACCTACACAGAAGCGATTTATGTAGAATGTCGTTGGGATTATGAATCAGCTATGAAGTATGTGAATGCGCTGAAGTTTAGTGTGGAGAATAGCGCGCCTATTATTGGGATTTATGGATTTAACAAAGAAGGGCATTCGGACATGTATGTGAAAGGCATGCTCTTTTTGAATACCTTGAGGCATGTCATTAATAATGATGAGCAGTGGTGGACGATGATCAAGAATATGGCCGATAAAGAATTTAAAATTAGAACCACGAATTATGATGAAGTAGTTGCATATTTTTCGCGCGAAGCAAAGATGGATTTGGGGCCGTTTTTCAAGCATTATGTGAAGAAAGCGCAGCTACCCGAATTAAATTATTCTATAAAAAAGAAATCGAAAGGATATGTGATGACTGTTTGTTGGGCAAAGACCGACGCCGACTTTAAGATGCCGATAGAGTATATGGATGGCGGCGAGCGCAAGCGCATCGTAGTCACCAAGTCCCCTCAGCAGATACGAGTTGCATCTGGTGAAGTGGAGTTTGATTTGGATAGATTTTATTATTCGTTGAAGCGGAAGTAGTCGCGGTGCGAGCGCAAGCGGAATTCGGAATTTGGAATTCGGAATTTGGAATTCGGAATAACTAATTCGCAAAAGCAGGTCCCTCCGTCCCTCCGTCGCTCCGTCCCTCCGTCCCTCTGTCGCTAGTCGCTTCGTCGCTCTGCGGGCTTCTTTGTTATGAACTTGATATTTCTTATTGTTGCATCGGAGCAAAGTCGTCAACTTTTTCTACCGCAAAGTCGCGGAGGGCGCAGAGTTGCGCAGAGAGGGTAATTCGCAATTCGCAATGACTAATTCGCAATAATCAATTCGCAAAAGCAGGTCCTCAGTCGCTCCGTCGCTAGTCGCTTGTCGCTTCCCTTGTTCCTAAAATCCCTTGTTCTTTCCTCCTCTTGTTCTTTGTTCTTTTTTTCCCTATCTTCGATAAAACAAATTTAAATGACTCGATAACATGTATACCTACAAAATTCATCTGCATAAGGAAACCGAAGGCGGGTTTACGGTGTCCGTTCCTGCATTGCCCGGCTGTATTACTTATGGTGAAGACGTTGATGAAGCTATTTCAATGGCAAAAGAGGCTATTGAGTTGTACATTCAAGAATTGAAGGAGAGAGGCGAAGCCATTCCAGTTGATAGCAATACTTTAGAGTATTCTTTAAATCTTGAAGTGGCATGAACCTAAGCCCGAAGTATCTTATTAAAATATTAGAATAACACGGCTTTGTTTTCGAACGTTCCAAAGGTTCGCACCAACTGTAATACAATCCCAGTTCCAATAAAACGGTTATCGTGCCAGTACATGGTGGAAAGGATATGAAAAAAGGCACTTTCCTCGCTGTACTCAGACAAGCTGGCATTGATAAAAATGAGTTGGACTAAAGTTATTTATGCCATCGCGATGCGCAGGGGAATGTGATGGCGATTTATAAAAAGAATGTTACTAGCGGACAAATGAATTATATCCTCACCGAACAACATATTTACGTCAGTGCGCGCTTGGGAGTGGACCGGCGCAACGTGGATATGATTGCGGCGAGCACACCCAGTGATAATGTTACCCTTGCAGTGAAACGAGGGGAGAAGCATTACGAGCTGTCGAACCATCTCGGCAACGTGCTCGCTACGGTGAGCGACAAGAAGATCGCGGTGATGAGTGGGGCCAACTTAAGTTATTACCGCGCGGATGTGGTTTCTTATTCCGACTACTATCCCTTCGGCGCTCCCATGACCGAGCGCACCGCCTTGGTGACGCCGACGGATGTGAGATACGGGTTTAATGGGAAGGAGGTGGATTCGGAAGGAATGGGAGGAGGACTTTCTACGTATGATTATGGATTCAGAATTTGTAATCCAAACATCGCGAAGTTTCTTAGTACGGATCCGTTGAGTAAGGAGTACCCAGAATTATCAGTTTATCAATTTGCTAGCAATACTCCCGTTTGTGCAATAGATTTGGATGGTCTTGAAGCAAAGTTGGCGATTTATGGCGCCGGCACAGATCATGGTGGTAGAAAAGAAAATCATCATGCACAATTTAAGAGGGAAGCGGAGCGGGATGTAAAGTGGAAGAATGCTGAAGCTACATTTTCAGTTTTGACCGGAGCATCATTTCTAATGATTTTGAAGGAGCAAACAAAAGAAAGAGGGTTTATTGAATACCTTTCAATCTTTTCTTATTCTAGTAATGAAAGTATTATTGTTGATAATGGTCAGTATAGCCATGAAAAAATTGGCTTCAACAGTTTCCCTGGTTATGTCAATACAAATTTAGACTTGGCGTTTCGTGATGAGGGTATAGAATTTAGCCCAGATGCATTGCTAATCTTCGCGGGCTGCAACTCTTCATATCAAGGAAAAGAGAAGAGCTACTCGCTTTACATAACCTTGGAGTACAAGATAGCGACGATAGGATCAGACGGATTGACATCACCTACAAAATCAGGTGGGAATAGAAGGTCTGTCAAGGGTTATTATCTAAATTATTACGATGAAAATGATAAATTGGTCACATTAGATTTAGGCAAAGATTTGACGGATTTGGTGATCGATAGAGCTAAGGTAATTGTTGAAAGTGCTTATAAGGTAAAGTTTATTAAATCTATCAAACCAGATTTTGATTCTAGTGATGAAATTCAGGAACCAATTAATAGATCAGAGTGAAATCTTTTATAATAGGCATATTAGTTTTGTCAATTTTACATGTTCAGTCCCAATCGGAATTGGACAGCTTGAGTACGTTTATCGAAAAATGGTCAAGCAGAAGTCTTTGTGAGGCTGATTTAATAGATAGCAGTGGTTTTATTTTCTTTAAATATTTTGAAGTTCTTGATGAGTTGAATGATTCGATTTCTCGTTTTAGTGAGAAGAAAGGATTAGTTTATCTGTACAATCTTGCCTATCATTCATTGGAGAGAAATTCATTTTGGGGAAATAGGTTATTGGGACCCGACGAGCGGCAAAGCTGTATTATCGCCTGGAGCATTAAATATTGTGGGTTTAATAAGGACCCAAATATCGAATTAATGATTTATCAAAGTGATATTCTATCCGAGCTTTGTAAAAAGGACGGGGCATTAAATAAAACAAAGGAGTTTAAGAAAATGAGAAGGAGAATAATTAGAGCGTCTGATTGGTATTGGAAACAATTTGATTTAGATGACAGACCAATTTCTAAGGACTAATAATGGAGTTAATCATGATGTTATTTTCTTCTCGCTCTTCGTTTTCTGCAAATTCGAATTTAGAAAGATCAAAAATTAAAGCTCTTTAAGCTTCTAGATCTTTTTTTCTTCAAACGTTGTAGCAGAGCAATGTCGTCAACTTTTTCTACCGCAAAGGCACAGAGGGCGCAGAGTTGCGCAGAGAGGGTAATTCGCAATTCGCAATGACTAATTCGCAAAAGCAGGTGTTCTCTCATGAAATAGGTTGACAGCTTATTTGTTGAAAAGTCTCTAAATTTAACGCGTTATGACAACAGAAGAACGTCGTCGGAGACAATTTACAGAGGACTTTAAGAAGTCTCAAGTTCAACTCATTGAAGCTGGCA
>JBKCOM010000154.1:0-7654 GCA_046309775.1 Flavobacteriales bacterium | reverse complement strand
GTAGCGATGGAGATCGCTGGAATCCCCTTCCCATCTGGGGTTTTGGAGCGTTTTGTTTTTTGGATAGTATTGACCACGGTCACGATTGTTTTCGTTTTGAAATACGCAAAGAAAATTTCTTTGAACCCCGAGCGGAGTTTGATGCACGGAATCGCTGTTCCTGATAGTTTTCAATCCACGCACATGGAACCTTGGAATACCCAACGAATGCTCGTTATTTTATTGTTTTTGTTTACGCTGATTCTAATTCCTTTAGGCACGATGTATCTCGATTGGGGAGTAATACAAATCGGTGCAGTATTCTTTGCTCTTGGAATAGTGAGCGCTGTGATTATGCGTTTTTCTATGGAAAGAGCGGTAAAGAGTTTTACGAATGGTGTTAGCGGAATGCTTACGGCAGCGCTGGTGATCGCACTCTCGCGAAGTGTTTTGGTGGTAGCGCGCGATGGTCAAATAATAGATACCATTTTGAATGGACTGGTTTCGGTGTTAGATGGTTTGCCTCGTGTGCTGTGTCTTGAAATTATGTTTGTGGTTCAGGGAATCATCAACTTTTTTATTCCTTCAGGTTCTGGACAGGCGGCGATCACAATGCCGATTATGGCGCCGCTCGGCGATTTGTTGGGGATTACAGCAAACCAAACGGTGATGGCTTTTCAATTGGCTGCTGGGTATTTTGATTTGATCATTCCTACCAGTGGTGTTACGATGGGCGTTTTGTCGATCGCTGGGATTCCATATAAAATCTGGCTGCGTTGGATGCGCAATCTCATGTTCATCGCTGTGCTCATTGCATTTGTCGGTTTGGCACTTATGTTAATTTTCAATTTGTAGAATGGGTTTTTTTTGTTTTGTAAAAAAATATTTCTACTATTGGGCATACTTTAACCAAACATGAAAAGAAAAAAAGGAATTTGCTTTACAGGCAAGCTGCCTTTCAAACCGGCCCACAGATACGGTTTGCAGCCAGTTTTCAATTGTTAGTAGTCTCTTCCTAGTCGATTTTGACGTGATAGTATTCTGCTATCCGAGCGTGTATTGGTTTAATTCATTTCTTTTTTATGGATAAAAAAATAATTGCGTTTTTAGCATTGGCGCTGCTATACCCAGTTTTGCTAGTATCTCAGGTCACGGGAAGAGTTACTTCTTCTGAGGATGGTCTGCCGATTTTTGGTGTGACGGTTGTGGCGCATCATTTTGGATACGCCGCTACGACCGATGAGGACGGGCGTTTCAATATCAAAAGCGGTCTCAGTCAGGAAAATCTTGATAAGGATACATTGATTTTTAAGTTCACTGGCTTCGAGACACAGCGTGTTCCCATTCGTGGGCAATATGTGATTGACGTGATGATGAATCCGGAGTATAAAGTGCTTCGCGAGGCTGTGGTCACGGCGATTGGTATCAAGAAAGAGAAAAAACGCCTCGCTTATTCCGCCACTGAGGTGGGTGCTGACGAGATTCAAAAAAGCAATGAAGTAAACATTGTCAATGCGCTGAACGGAAAAGTAGCGGGTGTTCAAATCACCAGTAGTAGCGGTACTCCCGGCGCGAGTAGTAGTATGATCATTCGCGGCTATAGCTCTATTGACGGAAGTAATCAGCCGCTGTTTATCATCGATGGTGTGCCGATTGATAATAGTTATCGCGGTAGCAATTTTACAGATCAGGGCAATCGTGCTTTGGATTTGAATCCAAATGATATTGAAAATATAAGTGTTCTCAAAGGTGGCGCTGCCACGGCGTTGTACGGATATCGCGCTGGTAATGGCGTGGTGATGATTACTACCAAAAAAGGAAAGGAAGGCAAGAGTGAAGTGACATTCTCAAGTTCGACGTTGTTTGATCGCGTGAATCGTTTGCCGATCAGACAAGGCCGATGGGCGCAGGGAGCAGGTGGCGTTTCTGCTGAGGGTAGTCAATTTTCATGGGGCGGTCCTATCACGGGTGAAAATTTCGCTGATCAACCGTTCGACTTTTTTCAAACGGGAGTTACACTCAATAACAATATTTCGATAAGCGGCGGTAATGGTTTCAATAGCTATTATCTATCTCTTGGAAATACCCGTCAATCGGGCATTGTACCGAATACTGGTCTCAACCGAACGAACGTTCAGTTTAGTGGAAGCCACATGTTGTGGGGAAAGGTGAAAATATCTTCGATGATAAATTATACTAGAAGCACCGCTCAGCGCGGCCAACGTGGAAGCAATTTGAGCGGTGTGATGCTTGGTTTGATGCGCGGTCCTTCGAGTTATGACTTGACCAATGGAAGCGATGATCCTGTGGACGATGAGGCGAGCTATCTCAATCCGGATGGAACGCAACGCACGTATTTTGCAAATTATGATAATCCTTACTGGAGCGTAAATAAGAATGTCAATGACAATGAGGTGGATCGCTTGATTGGTGCATTCGAAGTAATGATTCCTATCAATCAATATTTTTCAATTTTGAATCGAACAGGTGTCGATTGGTATAGCGATCGTATTCGAGAGTCATGGGACAAGCGAAGCAATGAGTTTAAAGATTTGGGCGGGCGCATGTTTGTGAACGATGTTGTTTTCAATTCGCTCAACAATGATTTCATGTTGAACTACCAGCGTGAATGGGGCTCGAAGTGGGAGGTGAGTGCCATTTTGGGGCATAACTATTACGATGTAGAGGAAACATCTTATTCAATGGATGGGGTAGGATTTGTGATTGATGATTACTATGACATTTCAAATGTGAGCGCCTTGAATGTGATTTCGGACGACTTCATTTCTCGTCAGCGTACAGTGGGTGCTTATGGTAACGTGAATATTGGTTTTAGAAAAATGTTGTATGTCGATTTCACAGCTCGAAACGATTGGTTTTCTACTTTACCAAAAGAGAATAATTCAGTTTTTTATCCAAGTGTAAGTACCGCTTTTGTTTTTTCAGAAGTAATTCCTGCTATCAAGAAAAGGGCGTTTGGTAAGTTACGGGCAAGTTATTCCGAAACGGGGAATGGCGCGCCGGGAGCGTTTCTCACGGATTCTTACTTCCAACAAAGTGGACAGCCACAGGGTCAACTTGGTTTTAGTCCGACGAGTTTTGTTTTCAATCCCGATTTAAGACCGGAGCGATTGAAGTCCATTGAGCTTGGTTTGGATATGCGTTTTTTCATGAATCGCTTGGGACTTGATTTTACATATTACAATAATAATTCTGTGGATCAGATTATTTATTTGCCTGTCCCCGTGAGTTCGGGATATTTAGAAACGGTATTTAACGCAGGAAATATTCGCAACCAAGGAGTAGAATTATTGATTACTGCCGATGTCATCGAAAGAAAAGTGGAGCGCGCCTGGTCTTATTCTACTTCGCTCAACTTTACACGCAATGTAAACAAGGTGGAATCACTCGGAGAAGGAGTGGATTTGATTGCGTTGCCATCCTTTGGTTTGGCTAGCACGCAAAGCGTTGTTGCTGTAGGTCAGCAATACGGTGTGCTCTATGGTGGTGTGTGGGAGCGAGATGGCAATGGAAATATTTTGATAGATGAAAATGGATATCCAGTGAAAAGCGCTGAGCGCGGTTTTCTTGGAAATCCAAATCCCGACTTCTTGATGGGTTGGAGAAATGATATTCGGTACAAGAATTTTACACTTTCCTTTTTGTGGGACATTCGCGTAGGTGGATATATTCACAATGGTACGAAAGCAGTGATGTTGTTTCATGGTACGCATGAAGACACCGAGAATAGAGATACCGAAACAACGGTGTGGGAAGGTGTTCAGGCTGATGGTAGCGCGAATACAACAGAAATTCGATTGGATGAGAATTTTTATAATCGCTACAGTTTGCAATACGTGAGTGAGGAGGTGATGGAAGAAGTAAACTGGTTGCGCCTTCGTGATTTGAGTATCAGCTATGAATTGCCGCGAAAGATTCGCAATAAATTGAAGATGTCGAGTTGTGTGGTTTCTCTGACATCGAGAAATTTATTATTGTTTACAAATTACACAGGCATTGATCCAGAAACGAATTTGAGCGGCGCTTCGAATTCGATCGGACGTGATTATTTCAATATGCCGAATACTCGCAGCATAGGATTTTCAGTGAGAGTAGGATTTTAAAAAATTGACATTATGAAAAAATTAATCATATCATTTTTATTTGCAACGATTCTTTTCTCATGCAAACTCGACGAAGTGAATGAGAATCCCAACGTACCCACGGATGTTTCGGTGAATCTCTTGTTACCCACAGCGCAGAAAGGTTTGGCGGATGCCATTGGTGGAAGGTTTTTTAGATATACAGCGATTGCTTCGCAGCAATTGTCTGGTCGCGACAATCAAGAACTCTTGATGGAAAATTATAATCCGGATGAGTTATTCATAGGATATCCGTGGGAAGATTTTTATTCTGGACCTATGGTGAATTGTAGGATTATAATTGATAAAGCGGAGGAAGAAGGTGCGAATGCTTACGCGGGTATAGGTAAAATCCTCTTAGCAAATAGTATTGGAATTATCACAGACGCGTGGGGCGATGCTCCTTTCTCTGAGGCACTTCAGGGAGGTGAGAATCTTTATCCGCGTTACGATACACAAGAAAATATTTATCAACGGATCATCAGTTTATTAAATGAAGCGGTTGAAGATTTAGACCAACCTTCTACCATCGTTCCGTCGAGCGATGATCTAATGTATGGTGGCGATTTGAATAAATGGAAACGCGCGGCACATGCACTCTTAGCGCGTACTTATATTCACTTGACCAATGTAAGAACCGACGCATCTGCGCGAGCACTGGAAGAAATCAGTGAAGGTTTTACGAATTTCAATGAGGATTTGGCATATCGCTATTTGGGCAACGCTGCTGACGCCAATCCGATTTATAATTTCTTCGTGGCCACTGCTTATGCTGTTGTAGATCCACAATATATCTCTGTGTTGGGTGCTGCAGATCCGCGCTTCTCGAGGTTTGTAGATATCATCCCATTCACTGGCGGACAAAGCAAAGTAGGTGCATTTCAGGGAAGCGCAAACTCTCCGATTAAGTTGATGAGTTATGTGGAACAAAAATTTATTGAGTCGGAAGCGTTGTTGCGCACTGGCAATAGTGCTGGCGCGCAAGATGCCTTGAGGCAAGCGGTTCAGGCATCGCTCGATGAGACGGAAGAATTCTTAATGATTGATATTCCTGATGGTCAAGAGAATTCAACTGTGAATGCATTAGTTTTGACAGGAGATTTTGAAGCGGACTTGAATATCATCATGAGGGAAAAGTTCAGCGCTTTGTTTACACAGCCCGAATGTTGGACCGATTGGCGTCGCACTGGTTATCCCGTATTGACTCCCAACCCTGATGGTAATAGTGCAGCTAATCCGGGAGGGCAGATTCCGCGTCGACTCATTTATCCTCAAACCGAGCGTTTACTCAATCCGAATTTTCCCGGGGTGTTGACGATGGATGTGAATATGTGGATGGAGGGAAGTTAATAAGATAATAGGATAATAAGTTAATAGGATAATAAGTTAATAAGATAATGGGGAAGTATTTTTTGATTTTGATTTGCTTTTTCATTTTGGCAAATGAAAGTATGGCTCAGTATGAGAAGGATAAAGAAAGATTTAATTTCAGAGACTATAAAAGGAGTAGTACCGATGCGTATGAGCCTATTATTTCTGGACTTGCGTCGTTTTTTATACCAGGGCTAGGGCAGATTTATTGCGATGAAACGATGAGGGGATTCAAATTTCTTGGGGGAGTAGTAGGTAGTATGTTCATATCAATTAGCGGTGCTGTGTTTTTATTTATAAGCGGAGGAGCGGATTTAGGATATGGACTGCTAATAGGCGGGGCATTAATGTCAACTGGAATACACATTTGGTCAATCATCGATGCAATTAGGGTGGCCAAGGTCAAGAATATGGCATACAAGAGTCGGCCGCGTGTGGGTTTATAGTTTTTTCCTACGTGATTATGGATTTATATAGAAAAAAAATAGACGACTATATCAAGAGTTTTGATGATGATACTTTGGGGCTTTTGAGGGGGATTTCTGTGGAGAAAAATTATAAGAAGGGAGATTTGCTACTAGGTCAAAATGATGTTTGTCGAAGGAGTTTTCTGATCATGAGCGGGGCGGCGAGGAAGTATTCTTCAAAAGAGTCCACATATAGTCCAGACGATTCCTCTTACCATCATCGCGTCGTATCTCGGTATATCGTTTGAAACGCTCAGTAGAATCAGGGCGAAAATCTAAAATCCTTTCTTATTTGACTTAGGTCAAATAATGAGTATTGACACTTCAGAATTTTGCATCGCAGTGAGTTTTATTACAGAATGCTCATTTCATCAAAATTTTGAATCATGAATAATAGAATTTTAGGTTTCGATTTGGCAAGAGCCTACGCCATCTTTGGAATGTACATTGTCAATTTTAACACCGTTTTTGGCAGTCATACTGATCATTCTGGTCTAAGTGGGTTTCTCAATTTATTCAATGGAAATTCAAGTTCCACCTTCGTAATGCTCGCTGGTATGGGAGTTTCGTTGATGAGCAACCGCGCTGACTATACCGTCGAAGAGAAGCAGAAAATTAGGAGCACCATCATACGTAGGTCTTGGTTTCTATTTGTATTCGGAATTATTTTTTATCTGTGGTGGCCAGCCGATATTCTTCATTTTTATGGTGGATACATGCATTTTGCAGCTTTCTTAGTCTTTCTTCCTAGAAAGTATTTTCTCTATGCTGCCTTGTTTGCAATTTTGATATTTCATATTTTACTGTCCATCATTCCATACGATACGGGTTGGAATTTCAATACACTGATGTACGAGGACTTTTGGACGATAAAGGGTTTTATTAGAAATACATTTTATAATGGATGGAATGCGATATTTCCGTGGATAGCGTATTTCTTTTTGGGAATGTTCTTAGGAAGATTGGATTGGAATAATCCACGGGTCCCAAGGGCAGTGCTCATTATCGGTATCAGTGTTTATGCGATGATATTTAGTTTGCAAAATTTCGCACCGAGCATTACTAAGGATCAAGATTTGTTATTTTATCTCACAGCAGATTATTTGCCACCGTTCTTGCCTTTTATGTTGGGCACTGCTTCTTTCGGAATGATACTCATTAGTATTTTTATTTTTATTGGAAAAAAGGTGAGTCATACCTCTATCGCACGAGTGCTCGCTTCCACAGGACAGATGACGCTCACGCATTACGTTTCGCACCTGTTCTTTGGTATTATCATTTTGGCGCTAATTGAGGGCAAAAATCTCAGCTATGATATATTAAACGCCGCGCCCTCCGATCCGTTGGTGATTTTATCTTTTGCAACTGCTTACTTCGTGATGAGTTGTGTTTTTAGTTATCTATGGCTGAAGCGGTTTAAGCACGGCCCGTTGGAGAGGGCGATGAGGGGGAAGATAATAGGGTAATAGGGTAATAAGATAATAGGGTAATAGGATAATAGGGTAATAAGATAATAGGGTAATAGGATAATAGGGTAATAAGATAATAGGGGAATATGGATTTGCTACGTTTGTCCGGACACTAAGTTAAGGAGGATTTTAATACCTTAACATCATGAAACAAGAAAGAAAAAATTACAGCAAAGAATTCAAGCAAAAGGCTGTGGAATTGAGTAACGTCCGCGGCAATGTACAG
>JBKCOM010000153.1:0-49063 GCA_046309775.1 Flavobacteriales bacterium | reverse complement strand
TGCCAGCTTCAATGAGTTGAACTTGAGACTTCTTAAAGTCCTCTGTAAATTGTCTCCGACGACGTTCTTCTGTTGTCATAACGCGTTAAATTTAGAGACTTTTCAACAAATAAGCTGTCAACCTATTTCATGAGAGAACATAGGAATAATGGATATGGGGACTGAAGATGAAGATAGCATTAATTATCCTCGAACTTTGGCGAAGGGGGTACGGGCGCTGAAAAATTTTTTAATCTACCCTGCAATAGCTTTACTCATATTTTTCTTGGTCATATTCCTTCTGAGTTTGTTTATGTAAAAGAAGGAAAAGTTCAAGAACTAATTCGCAATGAATAATTCGGAATTCGCAATGACTAATTCGCAATAAACAATTCCAAATTCCAAACTCCAATTTCCTCCCGATAGCCATCGGGACTCCAAACTCTCCCTCATTCTCATTCTCGTTCTAGTTCTCGTTCTCGTTCTCGTTCTCATTCTCGTTCTAGTTCTCTCTCATCGCTTTCGTTAGGTAGATGTACGGTTCCATCATGTGGTGGATGAAAACTTTGTTGGGGTCGTCGGGGAATTCTTTGAAGTAGTCTGCCTTCCCGTAAAGCACCACGGGGATGCCGCAGCGGACGTAGTGGAAACAATCTTTTAACTCCGGTATGCGATGATAGGGCAATGTCTTTAATACAAAGTCACCAGCAGTGTTGCCGAGATATCTCTTGAAGGCACTGCGCGCTTCCATGGTCGGTTTATTCATGTCTTTGTAAGCCTTCTTCACAAACAATCGCGTGGTCCACATTTGCTGGGCCAACATGGGCTCTACATTCTTGAATGGATTGACATGATTAAAATCGTCAATCGTTTGCACAGAGATGGGCGTTTCTGGAACCCAATCCGCTGAATTCACAACAGTGAAGGCCCAACCAAAATTGCTCGCCTCATAATCGTATGCGAAATAGAGATTGCCGGGTTTGGGCGCCGCACTCGCATAGGTCTTGATGCGCAAATCACTGGGCAATTTTCCATTCTCTTTCATCTTTCTCAATTGCGCTGTCATCAAGATGGCGAGCGCACCGCCTTGACTGTGACCTGCTATTAGAAAATCACGCACACCTGCTTTATAACACGAATCTATTTGATGCAACACTGTCGGTAACAAGTGGGCCATACCGACTGTCCAGCCCGCGTGCACGAACGCTTGCGGATGATCCGCCAAATGATATTCTTGACTAACTCCATCTGCAATAGCTATTTGTCCTTTGGCAGGAATCATTCCTGAATAAAAATTCGCAAGCCAACTGGTACTCGCTGCAGTAGTGCCACGGAGATTGATGGACACCACACCATCATATTGATGCTGCCATAAATCCCAACGATTGTCAAGACCTACTACAGGTGAGCGGTAGAGCCGCTTCCAAACTTTCGGTGCTTCTACTTTTTTAAAAAATGTAGAATCGCCCTGACGCGAGGTCATGCGCAAGACTTCCAAATACTCCTCGCGATCAAAGCCTTTTTGAACTTGAGCAGAAAAAATACTAGGAAAAAAAATGAGGGTGATAATCAAGAAGTGTCTCATTCAACAAAAATAAGTTGAACACAGACACATTACAAGACTTTGTATCACAATACGCTACAGACCATCGGCTCCCCCGCCCATGGCCTTGTACAAGCCGATGGAACTTTGATATTGATTCTTCAATGCTTCTATATACTCGATCTCAGCTTGCAGGCGATTGCTCTGCATGAGCAATACTTCCACATAGCTCGCAAAGCCTGACGCAAAGAGTTCGTTCGAAACTTCCACGCCTTGAGTCATCACTTCCCGCTGCTGTCCGCGTACCTCGGTAATTTCTGCAAATCCTTCCAATCTTCTAATCTCTGTATTTATCTCAGCGATTGCCGTGAGCAATTTCTTTTTATACTCCAAATGCGCGACATTAAAATCCGCCACGGACTGTCTGTAATTTCTCTTGATAGTATTGCGATTTATAACAGGAGCAGCAAGGCTGCCAATCATAGTGTAAGCCATGGATACAGGGAGGTTGAAAAAGAAATCTGGATTAAAGGAGTTGATTCCAAAGAAACCCGTCCATCTCAAATCAGGCAAATAGCCCGCCTCTGCGATCTTCATATCCGCCGCGGCTGCATCTTTGAAATAAGTTACCTCCCGAACGTCCATTCGGTTTTTCAAAATCGTACTCGGAGTAGAAAAACCTTTCATCTCAGGAAGGTTGGAGGCATCGAAAGTGCTTTGTCTAACAATACTTCCCTGTGTGCGCCCCAGTAGTGCATTCAAACGAAATTCTTCCTCTGCTAACTCCACTTTTTTTGTGGCCAACATGGCTCTAAAATCGAGGAGTTGTGCTTCAAATTGTTTCACACCAAGCTCATTGACACGGCCAGCCTCTTTTTGCAAACGAATGATCTCCACTGCAGTGGTTTGCAATTCAATATTCTGCTCGATGGCCTTGATCTCCGCATCGAAGGCCAGAATTCGGTAATAACTCTTGGCCACATTTTCTACCAACATGGTTTGCACCCATCTCCTACCCTCTTCGCCTGCCAACAATTGCGCCTTGGCTTTTGCTTTTCTATTTTTATAACGTCCCCACAAACCCGCTTCCCACGTGGTCTGTACACCGAGCAAATAGTCGGGTACAGGATCTGGAATTTGACGTGCAGCATCGACATTTTCCGAGAGATTGGTATCAAAATTACCGACTCCATCAACGGTGTATTCACCAAAGCGAACCGCACCAGCACCAGCAGTGGCGGCTATTTCAGGAGCAATGGCGTTTTTCTGCGCGACCAATTCTACCCTATTGCGAAGCACACGCTGCATCGCAATCTCCATATCTGGATTGTTGGTGATGGCTTCAGCGATGATATTGCGGAGCAAAGAATCTTTATAAAATGCTCGCCATTGAATACCGGCAGTGTTGGTGGTATCCGCACTCTTGGCCGGCTGCGCCCAAGCAGCAGGTGTATCTATCTTCTCATTCACCGTCATGATTTTCTCCATCTTACATGAAGAAAAAAAGACGCTGCATACAATGATTATTAACCCAATATTTTTCATACTACTTTACAGACTTAGATTTCCACTTGGACTCAAGTGAGGCGAAGATGTAATAAAGACCCGGGATGATGATGACACCGAAAAGGGTACCGATAAGCATTCCACCCGCGGCAGAAGTACCGATGCTTCTATTTCCCATTTCACCCGGACCGCTTGCAATTACCAATGGAATAAGACCCGCTATGAATGCCAGTGAAGTCATCAAAATTGGACGCAATCGTGCAGCCGCACCTTGAACCATCGCATCGCGAATAGACAACCCTTCCTTTCGTTTCAAAACGGCAAACTCAACAATCAAAATAGCATTTTTACCCAACAAACCAATCAACATCACGAGTGCTACCTGTGCGTAGATATTATTCTCTAATCCTAAGATATATAAGAAACCGAAGGCTCCAAATATTCCTGTTGGGAGAGAGAGTAAAACAGGAAACGGTAACATAAAGCTCTCGTATTGCGCGGCTAGCAATAGATAAACGAATACCAAACAGATGATGAAAATGAATAAGGTCTGATTGCCTGATTCAATCTCCTCGCGCGTCATACCCGACCATTCGAACACAAAACCGCGTGGCAATTCTTTTTCTGCAATCTTATTGATTGCTGCAATCGCATCACCACTACTGAAGCCTTCTTCGGGCATACCCGTGATCATGGTAGCGTTGAACATATTGTATCGCGTGATTTGTTCGGGGCCGAATACGCGGTCTAATTGTATGAATGAGGAAAACGGAACCATTTCACCTCTATCATTTTTCACATACATCTTCAACACATCTTCGGGCTTCTTGCGATAGTTGGGATCCGCCTGCACCATTACCTTATACATTTGACCAAAGCGAATGAAATTGGAAGCATAATAACTTCCTATCAATGTTTGCAAAGTGGACATCGCAGCGTCCACGCTCACGCCCAACTTAGAAGCCATTTCGTAATCGACCTTGATTACATATTGGGGGAATGTGGGGTCAAAACTGGTGAACGCTTCCTTCACTTCTGGCGAATCATTTATTTTTTGAATAAAATCATCCGCTACTTCGTCCAATCTATTGAGACTACCGCTACCACTTTTATCAATCAATCGCAATTCAAAACCGCTCGAATTACCGAAACCGGGAACGGTAGGTGGCGGGAAGAACTCCACCTTCGCATCGGAGATTTGCGCGGTTTCAGACTTCAACCATTCCATAATATCATAGACGTCTTCTTCACGCTGATCCCAAGGTTTGAGGTTGATCATCGCCATACCGTAGGATGCCCCTGCGCTTTCTGTGACGAGGCTATAACCACCGAGGGATGTGATATTCTCAATCACATCATTCTTTTTACAAATCTGAGCAAGCTGATCGAGCACCGCGCCTGTGCGCTCTACTGTGGCTCCCGGAGGCGTGGTGACGTTGACATAGATTACACCTTGATCTTCTGTAGGAATGAATCCCGTAGGAAGATACACCGCACTCAGCCAAGTGGCACCAACGAAGAAACCTAAAAACAGCCAGGTTCGACTTGGTTTTACACCAATATTTCCGACTAAACGTTCGTACCGAGCGTTCATTCGGTCATAACCACTGTTAAACCAAATAAAAAACCGCCCAAGCCAACCTTTCCCGTGTCCGTGAGAAGGTTTGAGCATCAGCGCGCACAAGGCAGGAGTAAGTGTTAACGCATTTATACCAGATATTGCGATGGCAATAGCCAACGTCAATGAAAACTGCCGATAAAAAATTCCAACGGGGCCAGACATAAAGGCGACAGGAATAAATACAGCGGACATCACGAGTGTGATGGCCACAATAGCTCCACCGATGTCCTGCATCGCCTCTACAGTGGCATCAAAGGCGCTCATGCCTTTTTCGTGCATTTTAGCGTGAACTGCCTCTACCACTACAATTGCATTGTCCACTACGATACCAATCGCCAATACCATTGCAAATAGTGTAAGCAGATTGATAGAGAAGCCCAGCATACTCATGAATGCAAACGTTCCTATCAATGCCACGGGCACCGCAAGCGCGGGAATGAGCGTAGAACGCCAATCTTGAAGGAATAAAAACACGATGACAAATACGAGCAAGAAGGCTTCGACGAGCGTGCGAATTACCTCAGCAATAGAAGCATCCAAAAATCGCGATACATCGTAGGCCACATTGTATTTCATTTTTGGAGGAAACGCAGATTGTTCCAACTCCTTCATACGCTCTTTTACGTTGTTGATGACCTCTCGAGCATTCGAACCTGGGCGTTGTTTCAACATTATCGAAGCAGAAGGACGTCCATCAGTCTTGGAGTCCATGTGATAGCTGAAAGAATCAAACTCTACCTTGGCGATATCTTTCAATCTCAAAAAAGAACCATCTTCATTGCTGCGGATGATGAGGTCTTCATATTGTTCAGGTAAAAAGAATTTACCTGTGTATTTCAATACATATTGATTTACTTGTGAAAGTTTGTCGGAGCTCTCCCCTGTCTTACCCGGCGCGGCTTCCACGTTTTGACTCCGAATGGCTGCGATTACTTCTTCTGAGGAAATGTTATACGAAAGAAGTTTTTCAGGATTGAGCCAAACGCGCATAGAGTAATCACGCGAACCCATGATTTCTGCGAAGCCCACTCCATCGATACGCTTGAGTTCTGGGAGAATATTTATATCTGTAAAATTGTAAACGAATTTCTCGTCAGCCGTTGGATCTTCACTATACAAGTTGAGGTATAGCAACATACTGTTTACCTCTTTTTCGGTCTGAACCCCCGCTTTGATTACCTCTTCGGGCAATTCGTCTAAGACTGTTGAAACGCGGTTTTGAACGTTTACCGCAGCCACGTCTGGATCGGTACCTACTTTGAAATATACGGTGATCAGTGTTGTACCATTGTTACTGGATACACTCGACATATACGTCATTCCTGGAACGCCGTTGATGGCGCGCTCGATGGGCGTCGCCACGGCCTTCGCGCACACCTCTGCGTTGGCACCGGTGTACTTCGCCGTCACCGTTACAGATGGTGGAACGATATCAGGAAACTGTGTGATTGGCAAGCCCATGAACGCGAGTCCACCCGCCAACACCAACAAAAGTGAAATCACCAGCGACAAAATAGGTCGCTCGATAAAGAGACGTAACATAAATTTTAGATAATGACAGGCACCTATTTCACGCTGCGGCGCCTATCGTTCGTATGAATTAAAAAAGTGTTTTACTTTCTTTTAATAACCGCACCTTCTCTTAGATTTTGTACTCCTTGAGCCACGATTTCTTCGCCTGCATTTAGGCCTTTACGAACAATGTATTTATCTCCATGTCTTGAGTGTGCCTCAAAACTTTTCATATAAACTGTATTGGATTTGTCAACTACAAAAACGTAATTTTTATCTTGAATTTCTAATACTGCCGTCTGTGGAATTACGAGCGCATTTTTGAATTTCTCAATGATGCGCACCTTACCAGTACTGCCATGTTTTAAGAAATGATTTTTATTCTTGAAACGCGCTCGAAGGGCGATCGCTGCGGTGCCTTCTTCGAATTCACCAGCCATTGTTTCGATTTCACCTGTCTCCGGATATTTTGATCCATCCGCAAGGATGAGCTCTACATTTTGATCGAAAATAGAATCTTTATTTGATTTAAAATAATCTAGATATTCCAATTCAGAAACTCGGAAATAAGCGAACACGGCTTCCATATCGCTAATCGTTGTTAGCAATGATCCTTCTGAAATGAGGCTTCCGATTCGGAAAGGAATTCTGTCGATTCTACCGTTGAAAGGAGAGCGAATTTGACAATGAGAGAGGTTCACTTTTGCAGTCACCTCGTCAGCTTTCGCCTCTTCTACTTTGGATTTAGCTATTTCCAGTTTTGCCTTTGCTAATTCTAGTTCAGTCTCACTCACTACTTTTTTATCCGAAAGTTGCTTTACTCTTCTTACTTCGACTTCGGCGGTGAGCATTTCTGCTTCGGCGCTTTTTCTAACTGCCGCAGCCTTATTGAGTGCCGCCTGATACTCTTCTGTATTGATTGAAAAAAGTAATTGTCCTTTAGAAACAAAGTGGCCTTCATCTACAAATATTTGATCTAGATAACCTTCTACACGAGCTCGTATTTCTACATTCTGAATGGCTTGGATGTCTGCCACATATTCTAGTTCGGCGGTTACATCCTCTTTGTGTACATTGACTATAGGCACCAATTCAACTTCTTCAACTTGCTGTGCTTGCTGATCCTCATTTGAAGACTTGAAGCCAAAAATGGCAACAACTCCAAAAATTACTGCGGCAATAGAAGCAATGATCAACAACGGCTTTCGCGATTTCATACAGATTATTTTTTATTCTTTAAAAAAGCTTTGCAAAACAATCAATGAAATGCGTCCCTTGTTTATGGATGAAATCCATATTAAGGAATTTTCAGAAAAATCGGATTGATTTTTTGAAATAATAAGAAATTAGAAATCGAGATTCATGGATAGATAAAATACTCGAGGTAGTACCCGGCGATCGTCTACACCCCAAGCCCAGTCAGCCCTGAGGAAGTATCCTAAGACACGCGAGCGCAAACCAAAACCGTATCCATAGATAATAGGATCTTTGTTGTTTTCTATTTCAACTGTAATAGGATTTCTGAAGACTGTGGTCCGATTGAATAAGTTTTCATTGCTATATGGTGATGGACCAGTCCAAGCGGAACCTGCATCAAAGAAGGTAACGATTTGGAAGTTTTCTATGAAATCACTCTTGATTGGTTTTTTCATAAAGTACTTGAACACTGGCCATCTGATCTCGGCATTTGCAAGTGCGAAGGAATTTCCGTTGCGGGCATTTACAAAGAATCCGCGCATTGGCCCCATGAAGGTTTGATGATAGAAGACTGCTGTATCAAGTCCAGGTAGTGAATTATCTACTCTCTGGAAGAGCCAGTTGTCGACGCCACCGAGATAATGTGCGAGCTTGTATCTTCCAAAAGTGGTGCTACCGCTGAGGCGGAAAGCGAAGATTAGATCGCGGTGAATTTTTTTATAATGTCTAAAATCAAAACCAAGAATATTAAAGTCCGAACGACGATCTAGGAGGTCTGGACGTTGATATCGTTCCGCCCAAATTTTGTAGCGTGTTCCGTTGTATAAATTCAAACCGCGATTTACTGTGTTATCAAAAACATATTCCAAACGTGCTCCCACTTGATATTGACGGAAGGTCGGTGCCACAAGGCTTTGAGGATCGGTGCTACTCGTCACCAAACGGTCTTGACGACCGATTACAGTAAGTCTCAAACTCGCCAATTCGGTGAATGGATACTTCCACTGATATTGTAGTGCGTGTGTGTGTACTTTGAAAGAATTAAAGTCGCTTAGCGTGGTTTGAGCCTGACGTTGCGCGGTGAATTTTTTATCAATTCTACCTTTCAAGTTTTCGAAGCTTACTCCAAAATCATTGTTTTGCAAATCAAATGCAAGGCGAACACCACCTACCATTTTGTAATCCTCAAAGAGATCGCTCAACCCAAATTTTATCAATCCTGAGATGCCCGGGTTGATGCTGGTAGGCGTCGTGAATTTTTGATAAAATGCATTTGTGAAGCTATTGTCTACTTGAGAAAGAACATAGTCTGTTGCGAAATTCAATCGATATCCTCTGGACTTCGGTATCTCCACTGTTTTGGCAATGAGAGTATCAGTGGATGGAGTTCCCTCCGGAGTTATTTCCTGAATGCGCACCGATTCCTTTTCGTATGCATAGTCCTTTCTTTCATCTTCGAAGATGTAATTGAAAATATCCACTTCGTCTTCCGCCAATGAATCCTTTTCGAATGAATAGATTTCAAATCGATCATTTGGTTTGGAATCGCTGTCAACAGTCGGAAGAACGGTTCCTTCAAATGATTTATCGTCCTTACGATTTCCCAAGAAGACATAAGGTTTGCCACCTGACTTGAACAACAAACTATAATCTCCTGAGAAAGGATTGAAATGGTAATCTTGTGGATTTCTCGGAAAATTGGATATGATTGATGACGTAGTGAAATATCTATAGTGGATTGTGGTATCAATACGAGCGATTGCGCTATCAATTTTGGCGATATAGCGGTTCTCTATGCCTGATTCATCGCTTAAGTAAGTGAAGTGCCTGTTGCTATATTCATAAGGAAGGCGCTCATCCGATTTGGGAGAGTTGGTAACACGTTCAAGAATGTTGGAGCGCGTGCTGAGATTGTAAATAAAAATGTCTTTATTCGTAGCGGTGAGCTCACCTTTCGTATCCGTCCTTAGAGTATCATCGGGTCTATTGGACGCGAAGATTATTCTTGTATCATTTTCAATGAACCGTGGATTGATATCATCATATACATCATCAGTGAGTTGTTCCTGATTATTACCTATTACTTGGTAGAGATAAATATCTGTACGGCCTTTGTTGACACCACTAAAGAGAATACGTTTTCCGTCTTTGCTGTAATAAGCGTCTATGACTTTTTCAATTCTAAAGAGTTCTTTTTCGACGGCCTTTTTTTCTTCGAGATTGTAGTTTCCAATGAAAGCGCGACCTCTTTTTTCAAACATATACGTAAGCACGCCAGAGGTAGGGTGCCAAGCGAGGACGGGGAAAGACTCATCTGGCAATCTATCGAGTCGATACTCTCTTTTCAGAATGCGATTTAATTTTTTCTTTTCAAAATCGTAAAGCCAAATTTTATACTGTCCCATTTCATGCGTCACGAATGCCATTTTCGTTCCGTCGGGCGACATTTCGAATTGAGAATAATTGTACTTCTTTTTGTAACGAACGGGAATGACACCCAGCTTTTTATTTTCCTTTTTCCACTGGCGTTTCTCTGCTTTAGTTGCCTCAGGGCTTAGCGGAGCGGGAGCCCCAGGAATTTGTTGAAGTTTTAGTCTTCCGTACTTTTCCTTGTAATATTTATTAAACTCCTTTGTGATGGTATCTAAATTCATTCCCAACACAAATAGAAAACCGCTTTCCACATTGCGACTCAGACGAGTCATGTATAAAATATTTGGAATTACATTCTCTCCATAAACGTCTGTCACGAATGCCCAAAAAGCATGACCAGCGAGGCGTGCTTCCTTTCCTTCATATCGATTGATACCGGGCATTTTTTTTCTCTTCACCACATCTCGCATAAACGCTTCTGATTCGGGATCACGTCTTTGCGAGGCATAACTGATAATTCCTTCTTCATACCATTTTGGAATGCTCAAAAGGGTGCTTGATTTAAGAACATCTTTCCAATCGCCACCGTACATCATGTTGTTAAACACAACCTTTGATAAACTCTCTCTAATTTGTTTTTCTAAAGATTCATGATCCCCTTCATAGTAAACAAACATTTTGTTTCCCATGATGCGTGCAGCGCCGCCGATGTTGAATTGATCATCGTTTGAGATGCCGATGTTACTTTGTCTGAATTCACTTTGCTTGGCGTAGCTCAGAATTTGAACTTTATCTTCTAGCTGATAATCGAAGAACTTTTGAATGTCCTTTATATTTCTATCCGCGGATACTAAAACGTATTGTGCGAGGTCTTCACCACCTTGATAGTAATAGACTTCAAAATTGGTGGTAGGATAATAAAACCATTCGAAATCACGGTATTGTACGCGATTTTTACCAAAATCCATATTCGATCCTTGATAAAACTGAGCCACCGCATCGGAGGCACAGAAAATTATCGCGAGGACAAAAAATAGCTTATGAATTTGGTTTAAAAACACCATAGAGTGCTAAAATAACTAAAGGTTACTAAATATGGACGAAAAACCCGCAATAACGGGGAAAGTTTCAGAAAATTTTAGGAATATAGGACGTTATCGCTCCGTGTGTACTTTTGGAAAAAAAAACATGTCCATTCATCTTTTCACCTTCAACGCCTTTCAAGAGAACACCTATGTGTTGGCCAACAGCGCTAAGCAGGCTATCATTATTGATCCGGGGATGACAGACGAAGAAGAAGACAAAGTGTTGTTTGACTTCATTGAAAGCAGAGGATTGAAGCCCATTCTTCTGCTCAATACTCATTGTCATATTGATCATATTTTGGGAAATGCCGCTGTAATTGAGAAGTTTGGAATTCCATTTTATGCGCATGAAAAGGACTTGCCCACTTTAGAGCGCGGCGCGGCAGCCAGCATGATGTGGAATATCCCGTATCGATTGAGTCCTCAACCGACAAAGTTTATCATTGAAGGAGAGCGTATTGAGTTTGGTGAACATAGTCTGGAAGTGTTGTTCGTTCCTGGACATGCTCCAGGGCATGTCGTTTTTGTGGACCATCAGCACGAAATGGTGATTGGTGGAGATGTGCTATTCAAAGGCAGCGTCGGTAGGGTCGATTTGCCAGGCAGCAACAAAGAAGATTTGATCAAGTCTATTCAAGAGAAAATGTATGCTCTTCCCGATCATTATGTGGTTCATTCTGGTCACGGACCTGCCACTACTATCGGTGAAGAAAAAGTAAGCAATTACTTTATAGGAGCGAACTATGTACGTTTTTGATTAGCGTGTTTTCTTTAACGTAAATGCAAAGGTACTACCGATGGCTTCGGTGCTTCGGACGGAAATAGTTTGCTTATGCGCTTCAATGATGTGCTTGCAAATGGCAAGACCTAGACCGGAACCGCCTTCATTTCGCGAACGCGATTTATCGACACGATAGAATCTTTCGAAAATTCTAGGAAGGTGTTCTTTCGCTATTCCAAGACCATTATCAGCCACTTCAATGAGGATATTATCATCCATGTCATAGAATCGAATTCGTGTTTCGCCGCCCTCTTTCCCGTAGTTAATGCTATTTACGAGAAGATTTGTAAACACTTGTTGAATGCGTTTATCGTCGGCTTCAACCCAAATAGGCTTTTCATTTGGATTTTTAAGTCTCAATGTAATATTCCTGTCTTTCGCCTGCTCCTCTAGTGAATCCATCATTTTGCGGGCGAGATCTACAATATCAAATCGCTTCAAGACAAGACTAAAACCATCGCTTTCGATACGTGTAATTTGATCGAGATCAGAAATCAAATCACTTATTCTGTCGCAGTTCGACGCAGCTTTTTGTAAAAATTTGCGCGTGAGAGCCTCATCCTGTAAATCACCTTCCAATAAAGTGTCTACATAGCCTTGGATGTTGAATATGGGGGTTTTCAATTCGTGAGCAAGGTTGCCGATAAACTCTTTTCTAAAGTTATCAGTCGCCTTTAATTCCTTTACCTCTTTGATTTTCTCTTCCGCCCAGTCCATTACCTGTTCATTCACGAGTCCCAAAACGTCTGTGCTCATGCGAATGCTAGGCTTAATATCTCCTTGTGAAGTCTTGAGAGAGTGTATGGTTTTATAAATGATTTTGACCTTCGAATACAAGAATTTTTCTATGTAAAAGAAGATAATGAAATAGGAGATAACCACGCTGAGCGTCACAAATAGCAGTAGCCATTGCCATTCGAATTCGCGATCTAAGAAGTATACTAAAAGAAAATAAGTGAGCGCCAGCAAACCGGTGATGAGCGCTGAAGAAATAAATGCTACACCTTTTGGGGTCCTTTTAGACATCAAGGCTCAAATTTATAGCCTACGCCCTTAACTGTCTTAAAGTTTTCATCACCAAGTTTTTCACGAAGCTTGCGGATATGAACATCAATTGTTCTGTCTCCTACGATTACATCGTTTCCCCAAACGCTGGCGAGGATGTTTTCTCTTGTGAAAACTCTGCCTGGAGCGGAGGTTAATAGTGCTAGTAGTTCAAATTCTTTCTTTGGTAAATTGAGCTGAACGCCCTCTTTGAAAACAACATAGCGTTCTTTATCTATGATGATTCCATGCAATGGCATTTCTTTCACCTCGATTTCACTGGCCCCATTCCTTCTCAAAAGCGCTTTCACCCTAGAAACTAAAACTCTTGGTTTTATTGGTTTAGAGATATAATCGTCAGCACCTGCATCGAATCCAGCTATTTGAGAGTAGTCTTCATTGCGTGCTGTGAGAAATGCAATCAAAACATTTTTAAGATTGGCATCATCGCGAAGTTCACGGCAGGTTTCCATCCCATCCATGCCCGGCATCATCACATCAAGAAGTACTAAATCTGGAAAGACTCTGCGCGCGATTTCAAGGCCGGTTCGACCGTTGTTAGCAGTATGGACTTCAAATCCTTCCTTTTCGAGATTGAAGCCGATCAAATCAAGGATATCCTGTTCGTCGTCAACCAGAAGTATTTTTTGTTTGCTCATACGGTCTATATTTCACTTTTGAACGGTGCAAAGCTAGGTCTCTAGCGTTAAGGGAAGGTTAATAAAGGCTTAACTCAAGGCTATATAAGATGCAATCAAAAGCACACAGCAAGCAAAATTAGTGTTTAATTCGCCACATGAATCAGAATTTCTATAAGGATCAAGTTATTTGGATAACAGGGGCAAGTAGCGGCATTGGCGAGGCTCTAGCCGTAGAACTAGCAGCCAAAGGGGCTAGGCTAATTTTGTCGGCAAGAAGAGAAGACGAACTTCATCGTGTCAATCAGCTTTGTGGAGGAAAAGGCACCATTATTAAAATGGATCTAGGGGATGAAAAATCCATACATGAAGCTGCAACTGAAGTTTTCAACCTTTATCCCAATATTGATTTCCTGTTCAATAATGGCGGTATCAGTCAACGTTCGCTTTGTCTTGACACTGATATCTCTGTCGATCGCAGGATTATGGAAGTGAATTTTTTTGGGAATATTCTGCTGAGTAAACTGGTGGGAAAAAAAATGCTCACTGCGAAAAAAGGACACATCATCGTGACCAGCAGCCTACTCGGAAAATGGGGCTTTTATCTTCGTTCTGGATATGCGGCATCTAAGCATGCGTTGCATGGCTATTATGAGTCGCTAAGAATGGAAGTAGAAAAAGAAGGACTCTATGTAACCCTTGTGCTTCCGGGCTTTACCAATACTGAAATCAGCAAACATGCATTGAACAGCGATGGCAGACCAACCAATGAAATGGACCACAATCAAGCAGGTGGTTTATCTCCAAAAGAAGTTGCACAGCGCATCTTGGAAGGAGTTGAGAAAAGAAAATTCGAAATCGCCATTGGTGGTCGTGAGATGAAAGGGCTATTGGTGAAGCGCTTGTTTCCTGCGTTGTTTGAAAAATTGCTTAGAAAGCAAAGCGCGAAGTAATCATTCTATTCCAAAGACTTTCATATTGTCTATGTTCAACTTATAAAGTACCATATCATTCCATTTACGAAGCATTTTCTGATCGATACCCGCACCTACTTCTCGAAAATATCTTGTGCGCAATAATGTTGCTTCGTACTGATAGCGCTCATAGAGCTCTTTCATTCGATCCGGTGTAGGATTTCGAAGCATGTCGGCGTGGATTTCTCTTCTCTTCATTTCAATCAAATCGGTGTAAATATTAAAAAAGGCATCGGCCTCAGTTGTATATGGTCTGTCCCAATAAGTATTGAAAGGATCAATGGTTGTTGCCGATAAAACTTGGGTTGTATCGTCAAAAACATTTAAATCATAAAACGCCAAAACTCGAAAACTGAAAGCATGCATATTCATAAGGCGTGTGTTGTTGGGTGCAGGTGAAGTGACCACATTCAACCTTAACCTCTTTTTTGGAGACCACTTGAAGTATGCTTGTTCAAAGAAACCCATTTTCATCTGATCACTACGCGTGAACATACTTCGATTGGTAAGCTCTGCCTTCGTATTGTAAAAAACATCACCACTACTATCTATCTCTGCCTTTGAAAATCGCTTATACTTTTCCCAAAACAGACTGTTGTGAGGGATTGCGCTAATCATGCGATAATCGCTATTCCTTATTGCTTCTATATCATAAAATGGGAGAACGAAGAGGCTATCCCAGTCGTAACAATAAATGAATGACTGAATATCCACTTTGTATTTGACACCTTCTCTATTGAGATAAAATATATCTGCATCAAACTCGACCAGATCTAAATGAGATTTATTCTCACCAACAAAATTCTTGCTCACGCGAAGATTAAGATTTTGGATGGTATCTGATGGAAAAAGTGGTTGAAATGGATGCTTTGAAATGCTATCAAGTTGTAGTTCCAACTTTAAAAATATCGTTTTCTTTTTATTGACCCAAAACTTTGCGTTGAAGCGCTCCTCATCGAACTCTCGTGGTTTTGCGGTGATCACATAAACCGAATCCCCGTTGGATTCCACATATACATTTTCCAAAGAAAACCTCCATTCCTTTTTCATTTTCCCCAGACTTCTCTGCAGTGGTGAAAGGGGGTAATTTTCATTACTATCGGTGGTTTTTTCCATCTGCATTGAGCGGGATATTCCTGTCGAAACCCAATAACCTAAATCAAAAGAGCTGAGGCCAATCCTCCCGGTTTTTAGGCCAAGAGAAGTCACATCGCCGCCCCAAATGGTAGCATTATTATATGTTTCTACGAGTTCAACTTGTTTGCCATTGACGGCAGATTTAAGTTGGAAAAAAGCCTTGGATTTCAATACTTCACTTTCAAAATTTTTCTTGCATTCGTTGATGACCTTAGCGAGTTGGTCGCTGATATCGGCGAACACTTCAATTTCTGAAAGCTGTTGGTAGGCCTCTTCGATGCTAATCGACTTCACTTCGTCTGAAGCTTGCGCGAAAATTTCGGTTGTTTTATAACCAATCACTTTCACCACAATGGTATCTCCCTTAGGTTCGACGGCTATTTCGAAGTATCCATCAGCACCTGAGACCGTAGCTATTTCGAGATTGGGATTCGAAATTACCGCAAAAGAAACAGGGGAACCATCCGATGTTGCGCGGAGGATTCCCCTGAATTTTTTTTCCTCATCTTGAGCTTTTGCTCCGTGGCCTACACATAAAATGAATGCGAGGCAAAGAAGCTTACTAATAAAATTTCCCAAGAATACCGAGGATCTTATTAATTCACCTTTCTTAAGCGAATGGTGTAAAGTTTACCATCTTTAGAATGTTCGCCAGTAAGTGTGCTTTCACCAACCACTACATTGTTCCATTCTTCATCAATGTTATTACCAAACAATTCTTCTTTCAGATTGAGCGTAAGCTTTTGGCCAGTTGTTAGCGTAACACCTTCGCTGGTAGTCATGCTCGCGCTTTCAAGCGACCACTTACCATCCTCAGTTCTGTTGTTTTCTGCATTTCTTCTGGTCAACTTGCCTTTGTCGTCAAACGTGAAAGTATATTGATCGAAGTCGGCAGTTACATCAATTTCGTTAGTGGTACCAGAACGTCTAACAGAAACAGCATCATAGGTCCAATCACCTTCAAGTTGCTTCTTCTGCGCCTGTATTTCGGGAGAATCTTTTGTACAAGATGTGAAGCTAAGTGTCGCTCCAATCATAAAAAGAGAAAATAAAATATGTTTCATAGTGTATTGTTTTTAAAACTATTAGTTCAAAAATAATTCCTTTATTGTATAATCCTCAGACTTTGTTCATTTTTAACAATTTCTATTTGTTTGCGAAATATCTTTTCAACGTAAAATACCCCAAAAAACCCGCGGTAATTGATGCTAGCAGCACCCCTAGCTTTGCTTGTGATAAAAGCTCTTCGCTTTCAAAAGCCAAGCCGGCAATAAAAAGCGACATCGTAAAGCCCACTCCGGCGAGGATACCAACCATAGCGACTTGCTTCATAGACGTCCCTGTTGGTAAAGATGACAACTTCAACTTTATGGTCAACCAGGTCATGAATGTCACTCCAATAATTTTCCCGACAACAAGGCCAAGTGCAATCCCCAAGGTGACAGGAGCGAAAAGACTATCGAGGACATTTCCAGAAAAAGTGACGCCGGCATTGCTCAAAGCGAAAATGGGCATTACAACGAACGATACAAAAGGGTGCAAACCGTGCTCTAGTCTTTGCAAAGGCGGAATGGCATTTTTTGAAAAATATTGAATCTTTGAAAGTACTTCTTGCTGTTCGTGCGTCACGAGGCGATTATCATTTGGCTCAGCACTCTTAAATTTATTGTACAAAATTGAGAGTTTGGCGGTAAAGGTTGCTTCGTCAATATGCGTGGAGGCAGGAATCGTGAAGGCCGCCAACACAGCGGCAATCGTAGCGTGTACGCCAGAAAGAAGAAAAGCCAACCATACACCCGCAATTCCGACTACACCGTAAAACAGCGTGTTGCGCACGCCTGCTAGATTGGCTGCAATTAAAACGAGTAGAAAGCCCAAGCCTCTGAATAAACTTCCAAAATCTATCTCACTTGTATAAAAGAAAGCGATCACCAACACAGCACCTAAGTCGTCAACAATCGCAATAGCAGTTAAGAACACCTTTAGGGATAGCGGAATGCGATCACCAAGAAGATACAAAATACCAAGCGCGAATGCAATGTCCGTAGCCATAGGTACTCCCCAACCTTCTGTGGCGCCATTGGCATTGATAGCAAAATAAATTAGCGCAGGGAACAACATACCCCCGATTGCCGCCATAATTGGAAGAAGCGCCAAACGTGGATTCTTTAATTCTCCAACTAGAATTTCACGTTTCAATTCTAGACCTACTACGAAAAAGAAGATAGCCATCAAGCCATCATTGATCCAATGATGGATCGATTTAGAAATAATACCATCTCCAAATCCTATCGAAAACTTATGTTCCCAGATATGATGAAATGCTTCTCCGAATGGCGAGTTAGCTATGATTAAGGCCAGTGCGGCAGATGAAAACAAAATGATGCCCCCCATTTTACTATTACTAATAAAGTGGCTTACCGGATCAATGATATACTTATCTGCAAATGTCTTTTTGATTTTTACCATCGTAATAAAAAATTAATTCTTTAGCTCATTCATCGACCGCAATACAGGTTTTCATTTTTTCTTCATAATCCTTTGCAGCTGGATTATCTTGTTCTGTATAGATTTCTTTTATCCAATCTAAGACCTCACACACTCGAGGATATTTTTTCTCTCCTTGTAATAGCATTTGTAAGGTAAAATCAATAGAATTTTCTTTGAAATATTCCTCATAATCATTGGAATACGCAGACGCTAGGCTGAAGTAAAAGGTGAGATCAGGTAAGATTTCATAGCCTGAAGTTTGAGACGCCTTACTATAAATCGAATTGAATTTATCCCAAATTACATACTTAGCATTTTCGGGATTTTTCAACTCTTCAAAACATGCTTGCAATGCACTTCT
The DNA here is from genome assembly GCA_046309775.1 of Flavobacteriales bacterium. Lineage (GTDB taxonomy): Bacteria > Bacteroidota > Bacteroidia > Flavobacteriales_D > Sanyastnellaceae > JAIXWP01. Next base: position 30,822 of record JBKCOM010000153.1, on the reverse strand, counting down.
GTAACCTCTGAATATATTATTCAACGCTCGATTAACAGTGAGGCCCGGTATCGTGAAGTGGTCTGCATCTTCTTTGAAGTATGCCCACTCGATGTTGGTTCCTTCCATTACATCAGAAAGATAAGCGTTTAGTTCGTCACAAAAAGGTTCGTGACCGTCGCCATAAAATGAAGTCCCCGCAGAAAAATAAAAATACTTTTTGACTTTTGACTTTTTATTTTCCTTGATGAAATTATCGAAGACTTTCTTTTGAATTTGACTTCCACCATCAAAATATGCAGCAGACGACGCTATACAGCCGGTGAAATAATCACTCCTTTTTGCGAGTGCATACATCCCAAAAATAGCAGTACGTGAATGTCCCACTATAAAATGGGCATCACTCATTCGATATTGTTTTATTAAGTGGTCGTGCATTTCTGAAGTAATAAAATCAAGCAGTTTATCACCTAGCCCTCCCTCGGCTTCGGGGATAGTCCACAAAGCCCTCCACTGATTTTCCAAACCGATGGAAACTACAATACAACCAGGCATTGCGCCTAAGCCTGTGAGATAATCAATTGTATTGAGATTATAGCGATGATTGATTTCATTTTGACTGTCCATTAGAATTATTAGCGGAAAACTGCTGTTCTCAGCCAAGACATAATCTTTGGGCAAATGCACTTCTAACTGTAGGGTATCCTTCAAATTTTCATTATAGAATTCCCTTTTTTCTTTAGAATGATAAAAAAATAAATCCTGCCCAAATGCACTCGCTGTAATGCATATGAATAAACAGATCAAGGATTTTTTCATGCTGCAATTTAGTCCTTGATACGGCTAAATCGCAAGGCTTTGAGCATAAAATCGGGAAGTGGTTTTAAAGGGTCGCGCTTTTCGACATTTAAAAACACTCCCCATTTTTCAATGATTGGTACTTTATACACCTCTATCATTTCAATGAGGGTGCGATCATCATCGTGGATATAGGTGCAATGCACTTTTGTTTTTCCCATACTAAGCGCATCATTGCTGTCGCAGGTAAATCCATATCCAGCTTCCGCCAAATCCTTGCCCAAAGCGGTCATTCCTTTAACGTCAAAACCGATATGAGCAAAACCTGTATCTCCCCAGATTCTATCTTTGAAAATAAATTCAGGGGTTCTATCGAGCGCTTGAATCAATTCGATATAAGTCTTACCGGTAACTTTTGCAAAGCCTCCGCCGGGTTGTGCAGATTGAGAAAGCAATACGCGTCTGAATTTGCCCTTTCCATGAAGCAGATCAGCCCAGTCATCAAAAGTTCCAGTTTTATCGTAGACCACTTCATCAAAGCCTAAGATATCCTTATAGAGATTGAAGGCTATGTCCATATCAGAAACGCCCGTACTACAACCGATCACGCCACCACTATGATGTCCATCTCTTGTATACCAAGCATCACCTTGTAGGTATTGCCAGATATTGCCATCGAGATCATGAATGTAGAATGTCTCATGACCTCTTGGGTCTTTGCTCAAGGCAGATAAAAATGGAGGATTATTTTTTTTACAAAATTCATACGAAGCCTTAATATCGACACACTTGACCTGTGTTGCTGTGATTCCCAAATCGCCAACGCCTACTTCGAAGTTGGCTTTCTTTGGCTTGAATGACGTAGGAGAAATCACTTCTATGGCACATCCTCCTTGGAGGTTAACCACCATGCTTGCGCGCTTTGTGATGGTATCACCATTGCAGTAAACCCTCATCAAAGGAGCGTCGGCTACCGAGTCGAAAAAGGGAATATTTAGACCAAAAAACTTTCTATAAAATGGGAGTGCTTTATCCATTTCAGACACTGCCACTCCGATGTGCTGAAGACCATTAATTCTCTTGTACATTCTTATTTCATTAAATCACTTATCCGTGCAAGCAAGTCCGTTCTCAATTGTTTCCACTTTTCGAAGTCATTCGATTTTCCCTTGGACCATTGTTTCCAACGTATACCTTTCAGCCAGCGATGATATATCCTAAGCCAGGCAATCGCCAGTCTGCCGCCAATCATTGCGGAAGCAATTATAAGAAGTGTTGTGCTAAACGTCCAACCCAAAAATAATGATAGAAGAGAAAATACTATGATTGTATAAATGGGACCCAAAAAAGTAAAGAATGCCATTCTAATGCTATTCTTAAAAAGAAGATCCTTGATATTCTTTTTTACAAATCCTTCAATAAATCTTTCAATGGGCAGGTAGAACGTTCGTGATATAAGATATACAGGCAAGAGGATACCCAACAACACCAACCTCAAAAACTGTTTAGAAGCGGTAACATTATTTTCCAACTCATCCAAACGGTACTTATCATTGATTGCATAATAATTTTTGATTAACTCTTGATTTTTATTTACAAAATCATTTGCTGTTGCCTTTTTCGTAAACTCGCGATAATATTTGAATTGGATTTTAAATGAGCCGTCGCCAGCCAAACTCATCACCAACTCTCGCAATTGCATTATCAAATCATAGCTGTTTTCTTCCTTGATATCAATCATTAGCTTCTGAAGTTCCTCAGTGCCTTTGGCAATGATGTCGTTCATGGCGCCATTAAAGTCAGATTTACTTTTATCGTAAAAAGGTTTGAGTGAAATGGGTTTTCCCACCTCGAGATAGAATTCTGGGTGGTAATCGTAATAACCGCTATAATCAAGGCCGACGGGAAGAATGACGATGTCCTTATCAGCAAGAAAATCCATAGCACCTAGTGATAGTCTGGCTACACCTTTTTTAAAAGGCGATAATTGTTTTCTACCGCGGTGGCCTCCTTCGGGAAACATTGCAACCACAGCATTCTTGGAGAGTCTTCTATAGCACTCTTCAAAAACTCTTTGGTTTTCTTCTCTTATATTATCCACTCCATCGCGTTCGCGATATACGGGCATCATATTAATTCGATAAAGAATCTTCTTTACAAAAGGATTCTTAAAAACATCAGCTCTCGCGAGCCAGTGGAGCTGTTTGGGTGTAAATACGCAAATGAGGACAGGATCCAGCATAGCGTTTTGATGGTTAGAAATTAGAATCACCGGTTTGTCTTTGGGGAAATTTTCCAGACCAGTGATTACTAATCTTCTCATAAAGACCCGCGCCCCAAGACGTACGATGGGGCGCAGAATTCCATATAATAAATGTTTAGTCGGAGTTTTTGCCAAAGACTTAACTTATTCGTTGTAATTAATAACTTTATGACCGCCTTCTTTCAAGTATTGGTCACGTGTGAACAATTCAACATCCGCCTTCATCATTTCGGTCACCAATTGTTCGAGTGTGTGTTTGTGTTCCCAACCCAGTTTTCTTTTTGCCTTTGATGGATCTCCAATTAGAAGATCGACTTCGGTGGGGCGAAAATATTTTGGATCTACTTCGATGATCACCTTTCCATTTTTCTTATTGATGCCTTTCTCTTCTACGCCGCTGCCTGTCCACTCAATTTCGATACCTACGTGTCCGAAAGCGAGCTCAACGAATTTCTTTACGCTGACTGTTTTGCCAGTTGCTAACACATAGTCGTCTGGTTCATCTTGTTGCATCATCATCCACATACCTTCCACATAGTCCTTTGCATGCCCCCAATCTCGCTGGGCATCGAGATTTCCAAGAAAGAGTTTTTCCTGCATTCCAAGATGAATTTTTGCGGCAGCCCTTGTAATTTTTCTTGTCACGAATGTTTCGCCTCTCAAGGGTGACTCGTGATTGAAAAGAATGCCATTACATGCATAGATTCCATAGGCTTCGCGGTAATTTTTCGTAATCCAAAAAGCATAGAGTTTTGCTACCGCATATGGACTTCTGGGATAGAAAGGAGTGGTTTCACTTTGCGGCACCTCTTGCACCATACCATAAAGTTCACTCGTAGAGGCTTGATAAAATTTTGTAGTCTTCTCTCTTCCCAAAATTCTAATTGCCTCCAACAATCGAAGGGTACCTACTGCATCTGCATTTGCTGTGTATTCAGGGGTTTCAAAGGAAACATGCACGTGGCTTTGAGCCGCTAGGTTGTAAATTTCATCAGGTTCTGTTTCTTGAACCAGGCGAATAAGATTGGTGCTATCTGTGAGATCTCCGTAATGCAGGGTCATGTTTACGCCCTCTTCGTGTTGATCTTTGTAGAGGTGGTCGATTCGATCTGTATTAAAAAGTGAACTTCTTCTTTTCACACCGTGAACTTCATACCCTTTGCTGAGCAGGAGTTCTGCTAGGTATGCACCATCTTGACCGGTTATACCCGTGATCAATGCTTTTTTCTTCTTCATTTCTTTTGGTTAAGGCTTGCGCACTAAAGTGTCGCAATTTACGAAGTATTAAGGATTCTCCGAATCGATATGGTATTGTATTTCGCTCAGGCGCTTGTAAATACCGTTGTCTTTACTGATCAATTCTTGATGTGTTCCCGACTCTACTACCTTTCCTTTTTCAAGGACTACGATTAAGTCGGCGTTTCGTATAGTAGAAAGGCGATGAGCTATTACTAGCGAAGTTCGTCCAAGCATGAGGTTGTCTAATGCAGATTGTACGAGCTGTTCGCTTTCGCTATCGAGTGCGCTGGTGGCTTCATCCAAAAGAAGAACCGTTGGATTGCGCAGCACGGCGCGTGCAATGGCAATTCGTTGTCTTTGACCACCACTGAGTTGTATCCCACGTTCGCCAACAACAGTTTCGAAGCCGTCAGGAAATGATTCGATAAATCCAAGTGCATTGGCCTTTGCGGCCGCGTTTTTTATTTCATCAATGGTTGCCTCAGGCTTTCCGTAAGCTATATTTTCTTTAATGGTACCTCCAAAAAGAATTACCTCTTGTGGAACATAGGCCATTTGAGAGCGCAACTCTTGAAGGGTGTAATCGGTAGCATTTTTCCCATCGAACAAAATATTGCCCGAAGTGGGATCATAAAATCTCTGAATCAATGCCGCGATAGTCGACTTCCCACTACCTGAAGAACCCACTAGGGCTACTGTTTGTCCACTTTTCACTTCAAAATTTACCCCTCCTAAAACTTCGACATCTTGACGGGAAGGATATCGAAAGTTTACGTTTTGAAAAGTAATATTTCCAAGAATCAACTTCGTATCTGGCAATTTCTCTAGAGAAATGTCTTCCGTTTTTTGGTCAAGAATTTCCATAACGTTTTCGATTACACCGAGGCTTCTATTTATCGAGCCCATTTGAGCCGCGAGTCCACCAATAGAGCCAGCCACGAGGCCCGTGATAAAAATAAATTGACTGAGCACACCTCCCGGAAGCTCACCTGTATCGCGTAAATAGGCACCCACTCCCATTACTAAGCCGAGCGCGCCAAACAAGAAGATGATGATGAAGGTTCCAAAAACGCCTCTCCAAATAGCACCTTTCAGAGCCACTTTTCGAATGGACTTGATGCTCGCTGCAAAGCGCAGTGATTCAAAAATTTCATTGGAAAATGATTTTACATTGACAATACCAGTGAGTGATTCATTCACAATTACGCCGCTTTCAGCTACCTTGTCTTGTGTTTCTTTTCCAAGTTTTTTTATAAACCTTCCAAAGAGAGCAATCGCAATAATCATAACAGGAAGGGTGAGAAGCATTACTAGTGTTAGCTTATATGAATAAGACACCAACCAACCGATACCCACAATGATAATTACGGTTTGGCGAATGAACTCGGCGAGTGTTATTGTTAATGTTTCTTGAATAGTGCTGATGTCTGCAGAAAGTCGACTGGATAGATCCCCTACTCTTCTTTCGTTGAAGAATTGCATGGGCATTCGAATAATGGTATTGAATGCGTCGCGTCTCAAATCAAACATTGCATTTTCGGTCACATAAGCAAATATGTAGACCCTGAGGAAAGAAAAAATTCCTTGAATAATGAGAATAACAACAAGCACTGTAAGAGTAAGCCCTGTATCTCCCCAACTAGGATTGATGGGTACGATATTTTGAATCATCTCGGTCATTTGACCGCCGGGCAAGGAATTGTCTCCAGAAGGGTTGACCAGTCTTCCTAATAGAGCGGTGATCACAATCACTAGTAAACCTGAAACCACCAACAAGAGGAGGCCTACAAGGAAAAGCCAACGATCTTTTTTTAAGTATCTGAAAATGCCCCATGATTTGAGGAGCGCTTTTTTGGAGAATTTCTTCTCCTTTTTTTCTTCTTTTTCCAAAATAATTCGTCCCGTTATTATTTAACGGGACGAAGTTAGTGGGATATCATGAAATAAATCGCAATAGTATTGTCACGATTTGCCTTAATAACCTCCTGCGGTCTTTTTGGCCTTTCTAACGGCCTTTTCTACTTCTTTTGCCTTAAATTGAGAGTATTCGTAATCGGGAATTAGCTGTTTATACTCAGTATCGAATCTCACCTTTACGTAATGATCCACAAGACATGGGAATTCAACATTTTGAATTGGTTTAAACAAGCCCATGTCCAGATTGCACTCGTAGCCGCTCGATTTAGTTGGCATCGAGCGGGTATCGACGTAAACCTTTTTATTTACGAATTCTTTTCCGCCGAACCACAATTCATATTCATGTCCAATGGGTAAAATGAATTCGTAAGCACCGTTGTCTTTGCTATAAAAAGAAGCGTAAACCTCTTTATCTTGATAAACTACAATCTGCACATTTTGAGCTGACTTATCAGTTTCACTGACAATATCAATTTCAAAAATTTGACCTTGAATGATAAAGCGATCTGCTTTAACTTCCTTTTTAGCAAGCGCTGGAAGCGAAAAGGTCATCATTAATAGGTAAAATAGGGGTTTCATGATTCTTTGTATTAATAACCGTATGCTTTTAAAACAGACACCATTCGCGCCTGAATATTTTTTCTGTATTTGTCATCCCAAACCAACGTCTTCTTACGAGGAATGTACTGCGCTTTGGCGACGGGTACTTCTTTCATAAAATCCAGTCCCATAAATCCCGAATCCTTAAAAAGAGCCACGTCAATTTGCATTTTTAATCCCCGCTTTTCAGCTTCGTCATAAAACTTATCGAGATTCACTTCAATAATTTTCGTGACATACTGGTCTGCGATATATTTCACTGTATACGACTTTCTGAAAGGAAGGTTATAGGAATAGGCACCTCTTTTCACAGAAGTGAATTCACCTAGTAATTCTCCGCCACTCCAAAACTCCACTTTCACTCCATCTAAAGGCTTCTCCGTTGAGTCTTTTAAATTCATTCTTGTGGTCTTTCCGTAGAAGTTTATCATATCCCCTTCGGGATATTGACACCAAGAAAAAAAAGACATCAAAAGAAAAAATAGGGTAATTGTACTTTTCATCATTATTGCTTTTGTACACCTATTTCTACGACCTCTTCAATAAATAAGTTTCAATATCAATTCATTAAGTCTTCCTGCACTTCATACCTATATTTAAACACATCACACCTCGAAACAAGATTTTCTTACTCATTATTAGCTGTTTACCGATTTCATTAACACTTTTTTCAAAATAAATGTACCTACATTAAATGTATCTACATATATTTGCCTTATGTCATTAGAAGAAGACATCAAACAAACGCGATTCAGTAGTGAGTATCAAAAGCTCATGCTCAATGTGTTTTACACAGCCAATTGGTTGGGCCTGCAACACAATCAGTTGATGCGTGAGTTTGGATTAACGGGCCCTCAGTTTAACATACTGAGAATTCTTCGAGGACAGAAAGGCAATCCAATGTCAGTAAATGCTTTAATAGAGCGCATGTTGGACAAGAGTAGCAATGCATCACGGATAGTAGATAAGTTGGAAGAGAAGCGATATGTAATGCGTAAGATGTGTCCAAATGATCGCCGCCAAGTCGAAGTAACGATTACGAAAGAAGGACTTGAAATATTGAGCAAGCTCGACAAACCTGTAACGGAATTAGAAGAGAACATTAAAGGAATAAGTCTTGAAGAAGCACAGTTGATGAATGTGCTACTAGAGAAAATGAGAAAATCACATAACAAACAATAACAATAAAAACAGACAACAATGAAAAAAGTAATTTTCACTTTAGCAGCTTTCGCGATGAGCGTAGCTTCTTTCGCACAACTTACAGATGGCACTTACAATGTGGACTACAAGTCGAGCACCATCAACTGGCATGCTGAAAAAGCAACTGGTTCTGGACATGATGGCACTATTCGCGTATCAAGTGGCCAAGTGGTAGTAGCAAAGAGCAACATTGCATCGGGCAAGTTAAAAGTAGATATGAACGGCATCACTTGTACCGATCTCCCAGAGGGCGAGTACAATTCAAACTTGATTAATCACCTCAAGTCGCCTGATTTCTTTGACACTACTAAGTTCCCAGATTCAAACTTTGAAGTAACATCTGTTACAGCAAAGGCAGACGGCAAAGGCAATACTCACATTGTAAATGGTAAAATCACAATTAAGGGCATTACCAAAGAAATCAGTTTCCCAGCGAAAGTGAGTGGAGATGGAAAGACAGTTACAATTGATGGAGACCTCGTATTGGATCGTTCACAATTTGATGTACGCTTCGGTTCAGAAACATTCTTTGGTTCTTTAGGAGACAAAGCAATCAACAACGACATGAAGTTGAAATTGCATATCGTGGCTAACAAGAAAGCCTAATTTACCTTAGAAAATAAAGAGAGGTCCGAAAGCGTCAAGAGGCTTTTCGGACCTTTTTTCTTTTCTCAGGATCTTCATGAAAGAAGTATCGGAAGTCAAACGTAAGATAACTACCATTGAGTTGGTAACTTACAGTGGTTGGATCTGAATTGATTTGAAGTTGTGCCACTGTTGTAGCAATCTCGCTGAACGGACGATGAAAGGAAGCACCGAGATAAAAGTATCCGTCCTCTTTAGATCTCCATTCAAAGCCATAGTTTGCAAGTACAGAAAACTGAATCCAATTTTTTCTAAAAGTATTTTGAAAAAAATCAAATCTTAGTGTATCTCTTCGATCATCAGCAAAAGACTCGACGTTGGTAGGGTACATATCTATGCTGCATCCTGCGCTCGCATTCATATACAACTGTTCACCTAATCGAACATAGATCATTCCCTGCAATGGAATCTCATAGCCAATAAATCGATAGTTCATTTTGGTGACCTCATTGAGTAAAGGGTGATAAAAAGAGAGTTTGTAGTTTCTTTGAATAAACGTGATTCCAGTTTCAAAGCTCCAGTTTTTAGTAAGGCCACGCCTGACGACCATACCGAGATTCATCCCAAACTCTGGATCATTGATAACAGTGAGGGCTTCACTGGAAGCTGACTGAGCTCCTGTTCCAAAGAATTTACTTGGAACCATTGGTTTAAACTGAACACCAAGAGTGGTGACGTTTTCTTGCGAGAAAACATCAATCAATAGTGTAAAAGCCATAAAAAATAAAACTACTCTCCTATCCATTCAGTCACATATTCGATTGGTTTGCGATGGCTTTTGGGCCATTCTGCGTCTGTGTATCCGATGTAGAATAAGCCGAGGCATTTGTCTTGTGGTTTCAATTTTAAAAACTCATTCATTTCTTTGGAATAAATGAGTTTTGGAGACGACCAAAATGCACCTAAACCATAAGCAGTGCATGTCAAATGCATGTTTTGAATAGCGCACGCCACCGCCTCTACCTCTTCTATTTCTTCTATTTTTCCTGTTGGGTCTCGCTCCATGCATACGGCAATTACTGCGGAGGCTAGGAGCGGGCGTGCCGACATTCTATCAAATTTAGCTTGTTTGAACGCTTCTGGGGCTGTTTTTTCTTTGTACAAGGCGGGCAAAAATTCAGCAATTTTATTGAGTCCACCGTCCATAAAAACCTTGAATCTCCACGGTTGAGTCATTCCGTGTGATGGAGCCCAAATAGCGTTGTTGAGAATCAATTCGATTTGTTCACGATGAACTTTTCTTTTAGAAAACTGCTCTGGAAGGATGGTTCTTCGATTTTTTATAACTTCCGTAATCTCACTCAAGCTGTATTTCATAGACTTCTCATCATTTTTTTACAAAACTACTCCTCGAAGGCATCATAACTATACTTTTGAATCATAAAAATGCATATGAAAACATACATAATAACGGGAGCTGGCTCTGGCATGGGCGCAGCGACCGCCCAATTGTTGTCCAAAGACCCCACCAACAGACTCGTAATCATCAGTAGGACGAAAAGTAATATCGACACCGTACTAAATTCTTTGGATAATAAAGAGCAACACATTGCTGCCGCTTTTGACATCCGAGAAGCCTCTGAATGGAAAAAATTATTTTCAACTTATTCTGATCAATTAACGAGCGTAGAAGGACTTTTTGCCAATGCAGGAATTGGAGGGGCTAATCATTATGGTGAGGGCGACCGATGGGATGAAATCATATCCATCAATCTCACAGGCACCTATGTGAGCATTCAAGAGTGCCTACCGTATTTGAGGAAGTCTAATCAGACTTTCAAACATGTTTTAATTACTTCCTCTTGTTTGGCTCGATTTGGAGTGCCGGCATACACAGCCTATTGCACAGCAAAGACAGGGCTATTGGGACTCACCAGAAGCCTTGCTGTCGAACTTGGGGCGGAAAAAATTCTTGTTAATGCCTTATGCCCTGGGTGGGTAGAAACGGATATGGCCCGCGCCGGAATTCAGTTGCTCGCCAATGCTATCGGGAAAGACTATCAAAGCACTTTTGACGAGCAGATGGGCATTGTGCCACTTCAGCGGATTACTCAACCGGAAGAAATCGCACAGTTCGTAAGATTTATGTTTTCCGATTTACAGACAAGCATTACAGGACAAGGGCTTGACATCAACAATGGCTCATTCATGATATGATAAAGCATCTCCTTTCTTTCTTGATATTTTTCTGCACACAGAATTGCATTGCTCAACAAAGTGACTCTTTGTTCATCAGCAGTATTTACAAAGAAGCCCTGTCAAACGGAGAGTGTTATGAGCATCTTCGTGTTTTATGTAAAGATGTAGGGCATCGAATAGCGGGTTCTGCGGCTGCCGATAGCGCTATTGAGTGGGGCATTAATAAATTAAAACTCTACGCTGTTGATAGTGTTTATAAGATGCCTGTCGAAGTGCCTCATTGGGTTAGGGGATCAAAAGAAGTGGGCTTTTATACTTATTCGAATCAAAAAGTAGAACTTGAAATTGTTGCACTTGGAGGATCTGTAGGTACTGAGCGCGCGATAAAAGCTGGCGTTATCGAAGTTAAGTCAATCGCTGAGTTGCGGGCAATGGATTCATCTTTAGTAGTAGGTAAAATAGTTTTTTTCAATAAAGCAATGGATCCCATGCTCATTAATACAGGTGCCGCCTATGGCGGAGCGTATGACATCAGAAGTCAGGGTCCATCGGAGGCAGCGAAGAAAGGGGCCGTTGGGTGTTTGATACGATCGTTGACATTAGCTGATGACAAGTATGCACACACTGGGGCCACGAATTATGAGGACAATGTTCCAAAGATTCCAGCAGCCGCTCTGAGTAGTGTGGATTCACGAGAGCTTAGTAGATTATTAAAAGAACATCCTCAATTGGAATTTACTTTACACTTGACGTGTCAGAATTTTCCACGAAAGATTCAAGCGAATGTGATTGGAGAAATTCGTGGAAGTGAGTTTCCTGAAAAGGTAATCGTAGTGGGCGGTCATTTGGATTCATGGGATGTTGGAGAGGGCGCACACGATGATGGAACAGGTGTCACTCAGAGTATTGAAGTTTTGCGGATACTTCTCGCATTGGGATACAAACCCAGACACACCATTAGAGCAGTGCTATATATGAATGAAGAGTTTGGGAATGATGGTGGTAAGACGTACGCACGCGTGGTGGCTGAAAACAAAGAGGAGCACATTGCTGCGATTGAAAGTGACGGAGGAGGATTGACTCCGCTCGGATTCAATGTACAAGGCGATGAAAATGACCTTGCACAACTGCGAGAATGGGGAAAATTACTAGAGCCGTATCAGCTTTATTCATTTAGACAAGGCTGGAGCGGCGTAGATATAGGGCCGCTCAAAACTGATTCAAATGTTTTGTATGGCTTGAGCGTGGATAGTCAGCGTTACTTTGATTTTCATCATTCGAATAATGATGTTTTCGAAAATGTAAACAAGCGCGAGCACATACTCGGAGCGGCAGCCATGGCGGCATTAGTATATCTTATTGATCAAAAATAAAAACGGTTGATCCAAGTGTTTGTGGACCAACCGTTCATTATCGATTTGTGAGTTGAAACTAGTTATTCCGCACAATCAACCTCTGGCTTTGCTTTTCATTACCCGAGATGAAATTGACAGAATAAACGCCAGTAGCTAACTTTTTATCCAGTGGCAGATTGAAGTTTAACTCTCCGTCGGCGAATAGCACTGAGGAGTAGACCAATCTTCCAGTCATATCATGGATTGTCATTTGAATTTCCTTTTCTTCGTCTGAGTCAACGAGAATTGCAATTTGCTCGCCATTGTTTGGATTGGGGTATGCGCTTGCTGTGAAAGTCACCACTTCATCTGTTGATGCTTCGGTAATCTGTTCATCAAAATTGTTATTGATTGTCCAGAAGCTAGGCGCGCCCGCAACCTGGATGCATACCGCAGGACCCCATGCCGGAACGTACGGATAAGGGAAAACAGGGCGCATGCGAATATCGTATGTTGCTCCATTTTGTACGCCTGGAATGTTATTCAACCTAAACAATCTCACTGATGAATTATGATTGTATAAAATAGCTGGTTGAATTCCATTTTGATTTATAAGTTCGAATTGATAACCCGATATTCCACAAGAGCGAGGATTAAAGCTCAACCATGTGGATTTAGAAATTGGACCGTAATTAGAACAACTAAATGAGTTCGTCAAAGCAGGTGCTGGAGCTTCGCCCATATTGATCGTAAGGGCAGGAGTGTCACTGATAGAGTAAATTTCACCTACCCCAAGAGAGTTTTGCAAAGAAAACACTGATGTAACATCGAGCGCATATTGACGATTATATTTCAAGCCAGGTAAGGTGCTGAGATTAATAGTAGTGATATTGCTATTACCTACTACCACTTCGCCAGTAGATAAATCTTCGAATCTAAAAGAGTACAAACTAGCTCCGGTAAACTGTGTTTTTAGACTACCACATACAGTATAAGTAAGAGCTGTATTTGTAGCAATGCCTGATCTGACTCCGCTTGCAGTGAAAGAGAACGAACCACTTCCGATTGCAGCGTTTCTGCTGCGAACTCCTATGTAATATGTTTCGCCGATGGTCAAATCACCCACATTGAGTGCTTCGAAGCCGACACCAGAACGAAGATTGACCTCTTTGATTTTTGAATAATCACTATCAAGCAGAACCAAAATTAAATCGATTCCTGAAGAGTTTGCAGTGAATCGCGCTCCTGATGTGTTGGCTACATATGAGAACCATACGTCTTGGCCAGTAGCACCAGTTGTTCTTCCCACTTGTGAGGCAGTAGCACCGACCAATGTTCCAGTAAACGTTGAAGAACTTGGGTGGAATGCGGGATTAATAGGCGAGGCTGTCCATGGATTATCAAACGCGACACAAGGACCAGCGATACAAGATCCGTCGTCAATGAATGCAAAAGGATTGTAGGTGCATGCGGCTGGGTCTGTGCAGCCGAAGCAATCTCCGTCGCCCACAGTAAAATAAGTGAATGTCGATGAGATTCCGTCTCCGCCAATAGGCCCGTCGTTCACTCCAACGAGCGACCATTCTATTTCTTCTGGGTATTCCCCGCCAAATACTTCAAACGTGTAGCAACCATTGTCGAGACAAAGGCTCAATTCGTCATAAGCTTTAGTTTCATCTAGTGTTCCTGTGGATACAATATCTCCATTTGATTCTCTGATTTCGTAAAAACCATTATTCCATCCATCACCTACATAATCAATCATAATGAGCTCAATACAGTTTGTAAGGCAGCATGAGCCGTCATCAAATGTTGCACTTGCATTGAAGTTGCACGCTTGAGAATCCGTGCAGCCGTAGCATGACGTGAAGTCGCATGTACCGTTATCACATGTAGCTGATGGATTGTAATTGCAAGCTGTGGCATTAGTACAACCTAACACTCCTCCTCCGATGGTAAAATAAACATTACTTTCGAATGCCATATTCACTGGCATATTGGGAAAGTTGCCACTAGCAAGAGTGGCCCCACCCACAATACTGATGGTGTAATTAGCGCCATTCCAACCATCGCCAAACTCATCGACCATCTGAAAATGATAGCAGCCGTTTGGTAGGCAAACGACATCATTAAAAGGTGCGCCGTTGGCTGGGACAGTTAGGATTATATTGTCATTTTCATCAAATAATGTGAATCCAACTTCAGCTGGAAAATCACTATCAGTGATATCTATTTCGACACAATTAGTAAAGCAGCAAGATCCATCGTCAAAAGTTGCCCCAGGATCATAATTGCACGCTGAAGCATTGGTGCATCCACCAAAGAAAAGTTCTGTTCGTTCTGTTGGCTTGTTCCAAGAGAACTCAAAAATCCCCGCAACCGAGTCAGTACTCAATAGACAAAGGGGAAAGAGGAGAATAAGTAGGGTTGTTTTCATGTTCACATTCGATAATATGTGAACCTGATACGGAGATAAAAAAAAAAGGTTATGTCGAAAGACATAACCTTTTCATATTTAGTTGTTTGAACTTATTAGTTTGGACAAGTACTACCGAATTGGTTCAGTACTTCAAGAAGGTCAGCAACACCGACCACTCCATCAGAGTTCACGTCAGCTGGACAGCTAGATCCACCAACGATGATACATGAGCCATCGTCGATCAAAGCTGCTGGGTCATAGTTTTCTGCTTGTTCATAAGTACAACCTTGACAAGAGTTGTATTCACAAAGTGTACAGTCGCTCAGACCTGCTTCTGGATCATAGTTACATGCAAATGGTTCGGTACAACCAGGAGTACAGTTTCCAGAACCCACGCTAAATTGGATACCAGTTGTGTTTACACCGCCAGTTAGAATACCGCTGTTAGAGCCAGTAAGAATCCAAGACACCTCGAATGGGAAAGCCCCACCACCTACAGTGATTCTATAACATCCATCAGGAACGCAGAAAGACGCAGTACCCGTGCTTGTAGCCGCAGGAAGCGTTGCAGTTCCAACAATTTCACCAGTAGTCAAACTTGTGATTACAGCTACGTTGTTGTTCCAACCATCACCGAATGAATCGTTCATGATAAGTGTCAAACAGTTGTCATAACAACATTCAGCTGGGTTAGAGATGGTCGCTGCAGGATCAAAGTTACAAGCAGTATTGTCGGTACAACCTGCGCAAGTAGTGAATTCGCAAGAACCGTCGTCATCTGTAGCAGCAGGATCGAAGTTACAAGCAGTAGGATCGGTACAACCGCAAACGCCAGCACCGATGGTGAATGTTACATCTGCGGTAGGAGCTCCACCTGCGATAATTTCTGTGCCGTTTTGATCGAATAAGGCCCAAGATACTTCAACAGGCCATGTTCCAGCTGTTACAGTGATTGTATAACAACCATCAGCGAGACAGAACACATCGAATCCAGTATCAGCGCCAGCGAAAGCATTGTTGTCTTCCGAACACTGAGCATCATTTAATGAACCTGTTTCAACTACGTTACCAGCGAGGTCTTCAATGGTATATGTAGCACCATTCCATCCATCACCAAAGTCGTCATCCATTTGGAAAAGGTAAGCTGTTTCACCAGCACCACAGCTTGCGCATGAGAAGTATTCACATGAATCATCTTCTTGGTTGGCAGCCGGGTTATAGTTACAAGCACATTCGTCAGTACAACCTTCAACGAGCGGAGCGCACTGGAAGTCGATGGTGAATGCTCCATCGAATAGATCGTCTTGGAAGTCACCGTTGGTATCCACAGCACCTGCAGAGATGTATACATAGTAAGTAACTCCTACTTCTGAAACGAATTCGACTGAGGCATCGTCGCCATCAAAGAATCCGCAGCCTGCGTCTGATGCATCATCGTCTTCGCCTACTACGCAAGTGAAGGGACCTGCGCAGCCGTTTGCAGAAGAAACTACTTCAACGCGCGTATCAATAGCAGAACCACAAGTATTCAAAGTGATTACCTGACCATCTCCTACGAAAGTGTACCACACACCATTATCACCATTCGAAGTACCACATGCTGTAGGTACACCAGCGTTGGTAGAAAGTGCGGTAGTTCCTATGGTATTAGCACCGCAATTCAATGTGATAGCATCCGCACAAAGGTCATTGGCAGGAGCTCCTGTGTAGATACAAGTTCCGTCTTCAATGGTATTGATCGGATCGTAGTTTGAAGCCAATGGGTCAGTACAACCAACACCAGCAAGGTCAGCGGTCAAAGTGAAGTCGCCGCAGCCTGGAGCATTGGTAGTGTATACCAAGAAGTAGTAATCAGTATTTTGTTGAATCGGAATGTTTGCTGCGTACAAGCTACCGGCACAAGTACCGGTTACAGGACCACAAACAGCCAACACATCAAGCGTAGAGCAATCGCCCGCTGTTGATTCAAATACGATCAAGCCAGCGTTTGTGCCATTTACGTTTGTCAAGTTAAAGTCGAATGTATCGAAGTTGCCAGAGTTCATAGTGTACCAAACACCATAACCTGTTGCGAATGCGTTTACATCAGAAATATCATCAGGGTTTGTACAGCAAAGAGTACCAGATACCTGAGCACCATCTGGAAGAGGGAATGCTGAGGCGCAGTTATCATTGATAGGAGCATTTCCACAGTCTACACATGTAATGTCAAGTGTAAAGTCGATACCAATTCCCTGACCGAATTCAGAAACCATGATGTAATAAGAGACACCAGGAAGTGAAGTGAACAACACTTGTGAAGAGAAACCAGCACAAGGAGGGTTTGGTCCATCGTCATTGGCAGCGATACAAGAGAGCGCGTTACAGTTTCCTGCATAAACGTGAAGCTTAGTATCGACAGCAGAGCCACAAGTAGATACTGTCACTTGGTCGCCAGTACCGATTAAGCGATACCATACACCTGGAGAAGTATTGTCGACGCCTTGGCAAGAGCCAGCGTTTGTGTCATCATTAGCACCGATAGTGGTACCAGTCACAGAAACACCGCAACCCACATCCACTGCATTTGCGCACTGATCGTTTGCTGGAGGACAGATACAAGATCCATCGTCTTCTGTAGCTTGAGGATTGTAGTTGTTACAACCAGGGTCTGTACAACCAGGGATTGTACAGCCTGTTGCTCCAGCCCAAGCAAAAGCTTGAGCGCTACCGTCTGGGTTATCACCTTGTGCGATGATTGATCCAGTGGAAGTGGTAAGTGACCAAGACACTTCATCAGGCCAAGTTCCAGCGGTCACAGTAACAGAGTAACAGCCTTGAGCCAAACAGAAAGCATCACTAGCTTCAGCTCCATCATCAAGAGTACCTTGAGCGACGATAGTACCACCAGCGTTTGCGATAAAGTATTGAGCGCCATTCCAGCCATCACTAAGGTCGTCAAACATATTAAATACAGCTACTTGTTGGCCAGGAGCACAAGTCAAACAGCTTCCGTCGTCTACTGTAGCAGCTGGATTATAGTTTGTAGCACCGCTATCGGTACATCCAGCGATACAAACAGGAGCACCAACGCCAAATACAGCGCCGGATTCTGGAGCACCGCCTGTTATTGTGCCTTGATCTGTGATAAGTTCCCAAGAAACTTCGGTAGGCCAAGTACCTGCGGTAACTTCAATTACATAACATCCATCGGGTAGACAGAAAGTAGCAACGCCTGCGGTACCTGCAGCAAGGGCAGCAGTTCCAACTTCGAGACCAGAATTTGCGTCAATAATAGTGGCTACAGCACCTTGCCAACCGCCGAAATCATCGAACATATTGAGGGTTACGAGTTGATCGAAACAGCAAGAGCCATCATCACAACCAGCAGTTGCGTCGTAGTTTACAGCACCGCTATCTGTACAACCAGGGAAAACGCATGAACCGTCGTCAGCAGTAGCTGCGGGGTCATAGTTACAAGCAGTGGGTGATGTACATCCTGCTGCAGCAGCAGCGAAAGTGATGCTCCATCCTTGAATTGATCCAGCGTCGCCACCCACGTCATCTTGTACGTAAAGTGCCCAAGTTCCATTGGCATTGTTACCCGCGAAAACAGACGCAAAAGTGCTTGTGCCGGCAGGAGCCGAGTTACCAATCACTCCGGCAAAACCAGTAAATACGTCGCCTGCTGTAAAGTTTGTTGGTCTATATGATCCACCAAGGTTAACGGCAACGTCGTTCATCAAGCCGCTACCAAAATCTGCGATAACATAAGTTTGGTTTGTGAAAGCATTTCCAGCACCGACATCAGACATCAAAACGATAGATTCACCGTTAGGCGCTACGAGGAGAACATCGATATCGGACTGCCAAGTGTGTGACATATTATTCAATGTCACGCTTACTACATCAATTGCAGCTGGTCCGCCTGTGACAACGATGTTTGAAGGACTGGGGGTTGCCGCTCCAACAGCATTTATCGTAATTGTTGCAGGGTTTGAGAATGTTTGTGCGGAAGCACTATTCGTAAACCAAGAACAACACGCCAATACAACTGAAGCAAGCACCGAAAGTTTGGTAAACTTTTGGATCATTTGATTTGGTTTTGGTTAATAAACAATTTTTTTAGTTCTGGAAAAACCAGACCATCAGAGGAATGTTAGCAAGGTTAAGGCTGGACCTCAGATGGAGTGCTAAAATAGGAGATTGCTGAATAGGAATGAATATTTGTGTAAAAAAATATATCAAAAAAGTTCAGCGCTAATACTAATGCCCTTATTTTGAGTAGACTATCTTCCCCAGACCTCAGCGTGCCAGCTGTTACCAAACTTCTTCTTCCAACCTAATTTCCAATCTTGAAGGTTTCTAACGGTTGTATCATACACCAATGTCTCATCACTTATTAGGTTTGCTTTGCGCATCGCCCAGAAGTTATTCAACGGAGTGAAGTGAGTTTGACTATCAATTTCATAGGCCACCTGCATGCGGTCGAAGAAATCAACGTTGAGTTTTTTACCTATATCTTGAAAAAGATGGACCAATTTATCGATGCTGCATCCACTCGCCGAGGCTTTCGTTTCATCGACGGCTACAATAACTATTCTTTCAGCTTGAATTTCAAAGCCAGCAAACAGCGCAGCTCCATGAGCTGACCAGTTTTTTAAAAAAAGCTCTAGACTATTTTTTACTTGCTCCACTTGAGAATAGTCGAGAGATTTATTTGCGATATATATCCAAACTCTGCTGTTTGGATCAAGATTTTGTATCTGCATATTGATGATTATAAAGTTTCCATGCTGCCCAGTTCATCATAGCGGGAATAGGAGATTGAAGCGCTCCTATCATTTTGCGACTTACATTATAAAAAAGATGAGGAGCGTTTGACGGAAGACCAACTAGGTAGATGAGAAGAGCGAATGTGAAAGCCGAAATATATGTTATGAGCAGCCACTTGGTCGCTCTTGCATCGATTACTACACGCCTTACCATCCATGCATTAATTCCAAAAAACACGGCTACGAAGGCCACCGTTTGAATCCATTTGAGCAATTTCAATTGACTCAGCGAAAGATGGTTGAGCAATGAAATAGAGTAATGGCTATGATAATAATCGTAGGGATTTCCTGACTTTAGTTGTTCAAGTACCAACGCTCTTTGGTCTGACGACAGTTCAAAAAAATGTGGGTATGCACCACCTTGTTCTATATTAAAATTGACATTTATTTTTATCCATTCCACCAAAAAACCGACAGTGATGGTAATGAGAATAACGCCGGTCCACTTTAGAAAGTTCATGATGCTAACTTTGATTTGCGCAATGAAAACTTCACAATCCAAAGCCACCATAGGGCGAATACAGCGGCATAGACGATTAGTGTGAATGTATAATCATGATTAAAGCTAAACCAGCTTTCATTATGATAAACAATGAGTGCTAGCGCGGTAACTCTTAGCACATTTAATCCATGTATCATCGCAAGTCCAACAGGTAGAAACCAAGCTTTATGTTTTACTGGGCCAGGATAGCTGATCATGAATACTACGAACAAAGCAAAGAGCACAATTCCATCGCAGGGGGCACCTATGGTAACACCAGCAGTACCGAGAACTCCGAAGTGTTGGCGGAACTTACCATCTGTATAGGGAGTTGTTTCATAGCCAAGGCCATGAAGCACGCTTTCTCCTAGTTTTACTAAAGAATCAATAACGTATTCGTTAATAAACGTATTTTCTTTTAGATAAAATTCGTACAAGAAGTACCAGATCAGGTACAACGTAGTACTAAGTATTAAGAATCGGGTAAAGGGATTTTTAAATAAACCGCGGATCATTAGGATTTCCTTCTGCTCATGTCATATGCTTTTTTACCGCCAAGTGCGAGACCTGCTGCGATAAGAAAGCTGACACCACCATCGATTGGACAAATTGCGCCGAAGGGCGGACCGCAAGGAGGCACGCCTCCTCCGGGAGGATCTGGAGGTTGCGACATAAGAAGTGATGGCACGGCAATTAAGATTATAACTACCAAAGTATTACGCAAGCTTAACATGTGTCTTAATTATAGTTCTGGTCAAAGGTAATCATTTTTTCTAAATCCACCTCATAGTAGACTTGTAACAACGGCATTTCAGTCTTGCGTGGATTAGATTATATTTGTCGCCACACTATACTTTTATATGTCACAACAGAAATCCAGTTTTCTTGATGCCGATGACTTAAGGCCAATTATTAAGTTCATTTCCAAGAACTGGTATTTGATGATTGGCTTTTCGGCAGTGGCATTCGTAATTGCATTTTTATTGAATTATCGCAAGCCAAACATATATGCGGCTCGCACCGAGATTTTACTCAAGTCAGGCGAAACATATGACTATCAAACCAACATGCTCAGCAGCCTTGGTTACTATTCGGTTTTACAAGACATTACCAATCAAAAACGAATTTTATCTTCCTATGACATCATCAACTCTGTATTGAACAAAGTTGATTTTAGTCAAAGCTATTTTCTTGTTGGGAGATTAAAGATTCTCCAAGTCGACAAGTTCGATGCTATTGACGTGCGTATCGATTGGAGAAGATTAGACCCTACTCTTTTTAATGTACCCTTCAACATCCGCGTTCTTGATTTGAACCGTTATGAATTGAGTTACACTTATAAGAATGCGAAACAAGTTTATGAGTTTGAATTTGGGAAGCTTCATGAAGATATAAACTTCACCATTCAGGTGAATTTATCAGACAAGCTCGATGAGTCTTGGTTGCGCACAGTGCAGGAGCAAAATTTCCAGGTGATGGTTCATAGTCCTGAGTATTTGGTGGGAAAATACAAAGGAAATTTGACCATTGAAAATATGGATTACACCAGCATTCTCGGTCTTACCGTAAGGGATGAGTTGCCCTCGAGAGCGAAAATGTTTTTGGATACACTTGCCAAGGAATACATTGATTTTACTCTACAAAATGAGATTGCCATCAATAAAAACACAGAGAAATTTATTGATAAGCAGTTGAATGAAATTACGGATATCCTCGATTCTCTAGAATCTGAGCTGAACAACTTCAAGGAATCCCAGCAAATTTTGGATTTGTCACGAGAGCAAGAGTCGGCATTCAATTTACTTTCAAAATCTGAAACAGAATTAGAAACAGTAAAATTAAGAAGGCAGACGATATTGGGCTTAGAGGAATATTTATACAACGAAGCCAACAGCGCGATACTTCCCCCGCTTACTTACCTCGACAGCGAAGATGGCCTCATTCAGGACTTTATTTTGGAGCTTTTTCAAGCTCGTATTAAGCGCTCTGAATTACTAGTAGACTATAAAGATGCAGACCGACGCGTGATGCGCATCGACAGCACCATCAAGACTATTAAGAATAATATTTTCAAATACGTAAGAGACACAAAAGAAGCACTGGATAAGCGCATGCTTACATTGCAAAAAGTCATTTCTGAATTAGAAACAGAATTGAGAAATCTTCCAAAGTCTCAAAGAGAAATTCTCAGCATAGAGCGAAAGCTGACTGTAAATGAAGGCCTGTATACTTTCCTTTTAGAAAAGAAAGCAAATACTGTTATTGCGAGAGCCGCCATTATTCCTCAAACCAGCATTATCGAAACCGCTCGATCTTTGGGTGTGGTGGGGCCAAATAAGAAAACAGCAATGTATCTCGCACTCGGGATTGCGATGATGCTTGCGTTCGTTATTGGTTTAATACGAATGATTTTCTTTGAAAGAATTGAGAATACTTCTGAGCTAAAATCCCTCACCAAGATTCCGATTATTGGCGGTGTTCCAAACCATCCGGATATAGATGTCGAGCCCATTTCGCTCATTTCTAATCCAAGAGGAAATGTGGCCGAAGCTTTTAGAAGCATTCGTACAAGTCTCCAATACGTTTTGCATGCCCCAGGACCAAAAGTGATCCTTGTTTCATCACTACATCCAGGTGAGGGTAAAACATTTGTCAGCGTAAATTTGGCAGCGGTATTGGCTAAAGCATCGAAAAAAGTTCTAGTGCTTGACTTCGATATGCACAAACCAAAAGTCCACAAAATTTTCGGACTTGAAAACGTGAGCGGTATCTCATCATATTTGATCAACAGAACTCACTATACCGACAGCATCGTTCCAACTCAGATAGAGAATCTCGACGTAATTCCTGCCGGACCAGTACCTCCCAATGCATCAGAGCTTGTAATGACAGCGAAGGTGGATACTCTGATTGAAGAGAATAAGGCAATTTACGATTACATCATCATTGATACGCCCCCACTATCATTGATTAGTGATTCACTTGTTTTGATCAATAAGGTCAATATTGCATTATTCATAATGAATACAGAAAAGGCTACCAAGCAAGGTGTTCGTTATCTTGAGGATGTCCTAACTCAAAATGATTTGAAAAATGGCCTTTTAATTCTGAATAATATCAAGCAAAAACGCTGGAAATATTATTACGGAAAGTATGCATACAAATATGGATATGGATACGGCTATGGATATGGCTATGGATATGGCTATGGTTACAACTATGGCGGCTATGGTGAAGAAAAAACCAAAAAGGAAAAGCGTAAGTTTAAATGATATAGCTTGTAAATCTTAAGTGCACCAAACCATCTAGGAAATGATCGCAGGGATAATTCAGGCGCGCATGGGCAGCTCCAGATTGCCTGGAAAAGTGATGATGAAAATCAACGATCGAACCATTCTCGAGCATTGTCTTATTCGCCTATCAAATTCAAAAAAAGTAGATAAATGGATTGTTGCGACTACTACCAACGCCGAAGACAACCTCATTGCAGACTTTTGTGAAACGAATCAAATCGCTTGTTATCGGGGTTCTCAAAACGATGTCCTCGACAGGTTCTATCGCGCACAGATTGAGCTTGCACCAAATGCAGAAACCATTATAAGAATTTGTTGTGACAACCCAACACATGACGGGACTGTAGTGGATTATTGCATAGAGGAATTCAATAAACTTGGAGTCGATTATTTTTCAAATGGCAATGAGCCCCCTCATTACTCTCAAGACGGAATCACTGCCGAAGTATTCACAACTATCGCTATGCATCAAGCTTGGAATAAAAGTACACTTCTTTCCGAGCGCGAACATGTTACCCCTTTTATAAAAAAATCAAGTTATTTCAAAAAAGCTTGGCGAAAATATACTGATGAATTCAACTTTAAATTGTCTGTAGACAATGAGGCAGATTTCAAGTTAAATCAGGCAATATTTGAAGGTCTGGGGAATAATTTTACGATACCCCAATTGATCCAATTTCTCAAGTCTAACCCTGAAATCAGAAGTATCAATGCTTCTAGTATTATCAATGAGGGCTACCTAAAAAGCCTTAAGGAAGATAAACACATCGGAAAGTGAATTACTAAAAAATGAGAAATACTTTTTTATAAGGCAGTTGTTTATACATTGGTACCCAAATTAAAGTAATAAAAAAAATGATAAACCGCAAAGAATTCAGGAATTACGCGGTGAAACATCAAGGTATCAGTGGTACCGTGGTGGACGACGTAATTAGCCACATGTATGGGCCAGAAATGATGACCCGTACGGTAATTGAAGAACGCAACATGCCTTTCCGAGAAGTAGATGTATTTTCTCGTTTGATGGCCGACCGCATTATTTTCCTCGGCACAGAGATCGACGATTATATCGCAAACATCATTCAGGCGCAGCTATTATTCTTGGAGAGTGCCGACAGCAAAAAGGATATTCAGATTTACATCAACTCTCCGGGTGGAAGTGTGTATGCGGGTTTGGGTATTTATGACACGATGCAGTACATCAATCCAGACGTTGCTACGATTTGCACAGGAATGGCTGCTTCTATGGGCGCAGTGCTACTTTGCGCCGGTCAAGCAGGCAAGCGCACAGGTCTGAAGCACTCTCGCGTAATGATTCACCAACCTCTCGGAGGAGCACGCGGTCAGGCAAGTGACATCGAAATCACAGCTCGTGAAATTCAAAAGTTGAAAAAAGAACTTTATGATATCATCGCCACTCACAGCAATCAAACCTACGAAAAGGTATGGGCTGATTCTGACAGAGACTATTGGATGATCGCCGAAGAAGCCAAGGCATACGGGATGATTGATGAAGTTTTGGAAAGAAAGAAGTAATTTATCCTTAATGATAAAGGTTCAAATCCCGCCGATCTTCGATCGGCGGGATTTTTTTTTGGTTAGCAAGTACGTTGATAAACTCATCTAGACATCCGCTAAGTCACTCAAAAATACTTGTTTACTTTGTCCATATACTTACCCTAACCTTGATTTTCCATGAGATTTAAATCTTACGGGCTGCTCCTTATCATCGGCCTACTATCCAACTTCGCGATCGCTCAAAACATCTGCTACCCAGCCTTCACGAATATCCCAAGCAATCTTACTGCTGACTGTTTGCAAACCACGCCTGAACTGGGTGCTGCCGAAGCCACCTCTTCTTGCTGTGATGGCAACACTACCGTTACATATGGAGATGTGCATACTGGTGGAGCTACAAATTCTTGCGCCATTAATACCGCATTTGGCCCTGGCCAAGACTGGGCTTTTTGGCTTCCCGGCGTCAATCCAGGCAGCGTCGTTTGGTTGTTTGACGGCCCTGCCACGATGGTAGAGTACGACGACAATAAGGCCATCATTTCAGGACACATATATAGCGCCGCATCTCCAACTCAAGGATTTGATGTTTTCATTATCCTAAACAATAAAAGAAACTGGACAGATTGGTCGGCACTTGGACGAGGTTACAAAGACGACCTCAACCTCGCAGGTTCGCAATACACGAATTGGAGTTACTATGAAATGGAAGAGGGCTTTTGCTACCTCCAAGGAACTGGCGATCTTCAAGGAAGTCATTTGCAACTTAGCCCTAAACCATCCAACTATTATTTCGGATTTCAGGTAGGTAATGCTGCCAATAACAAAAATGCAAACTATGGCATCAGCGGCTGGTTTTATTACAATGGATTTCTGAATGGAACCAGCATTAGCGGTCACGGTGATATCAATGCAGACCTCGCCTGTGAAGCCATCACCGATAACTGCGGAAGCGATGAATTCACACGCTATTTCCGTGCATCCAATGAATGTGGGTTGAGCAGTTATGCTTCACAAACTTGGAGCTCCACCGATGCTACAGCGCCTAGTTTCGAGAATTTTCAAATTTCAATTATCACTACTTGTGAAGAGTTAGATAACATTACAGTGACCGCTATTGATGATTGCTCTAGCGTTACTGTAAGTTTTGCAGATAATATTATTGAGCCCGGTTGCAATGGACTTATCGAGCGCACTTATACTGCGACGGATGGCTGCGGCAATGCAAGTTCTGCAATTATGGTTATCGACTTGCAAAGCAACGAGGCTTTAGCTTTTGTTAATTTCCCTGAGGATATTCAGATAGAATGCAATCAATACAATACCAACATTAATCCAGGTTTCACATTCACCAACGGTTGCGGGAATGTGATTGTGACCATGCAGGAAGAAATCGTGACAGGCGATTGTGCCAACAATTTTACTGTTGTAAGACTCTATACACTCACCGACGCGTGTGGAATCTCGGTAAGTCAAGCTTGGACAATCAATGTGGTCGACACTACTGTCCCTACACTATTCAACATTCCAGAAGATATCACTATATCTTGTGGCGACCCAATTAGTGTTCCGGAAGTATTTGCAACTGACAATTGCTCCGGTTTAGCCAACGTAAGCCTTGCAGCGCAAACAGTAAATACCGATTGCGGCTTTTTATTCATTCGTACATGGATAGCCACGGATGCGTGCGGTAATACCTCTGAGGCTTCACAAACCATCACTGTAATTGACAATACGCCTCCTTTCTTTACAAGCATTCCTGAGCCAGGCACCTTTGCTTGCAATGCAGAAAATACGGAGGTCGTTCTTCCAGCAGCCGATGATGCATGTTCAGAAGTTACAGTTACTTACTCAGACGAAGTCATCGAGACAAGCTGTACGGAAATCATTCAAAGAACATTCACTGCTACGGATGCATGCGGCAATTCAACAACCGTAACAATCGAATTGACTTATGGTGATTTCGAAGCTCCATTATTTGAAGAAGTTCCTGCAGAAATCAACGTTGAATGCGGCACCGTCATCAATTTCGAACCAATAGTGACCGACAGTTGCTCCGACTTTGTGCTGACCTTCATTGACAGTCCTATTCCATCATGTGCCAATAGCTTTATTCGCACATACACCGCCGCAGATGCTTGCGATAATACTTCCGAGGTAAGTGTAACATTCAACTTTATTGACAACACTCCTCCCCAACTCACTGCATCACCTTCAGATATTGAATTGTCATGCGGTCAGCCAGAACCAGAAGTTGTAACACCTGTTTTCTTCGACAGTTGCTCTGAGGTATCAGTGGGAAGACTAGAAGATTTATTCATTTCATCAGGTTGTGAAGGTTCTTATCAAATTGTAAGAAGATGGCTGGCTGTAGATGCCTGCGGCAACTCAGCTGAATTCAGTCAAAACATTTTCTATTCTGATAGCGAAGGTCCTGTATTCAATGAAATAGAGGCTAATATTGAAGTAGAATGCGGTGAAACCATTCCTTCTACATTGGTAGTCGCCGAAGACTTTTGTTCAGGTTTGGTAGAAAACATTGAACTTGAAGAGGTCGAATTGGATCTCCCCTGTGGAAGTCAAATCGTTCGCACTTGGACCGCTACCGATGCCTGTGGTAATTCGAGCACCATAAGTCAGACCATTACAATCGTAGATACACAAGGGCCCATCTTCGACTTTTATCCAGAAAATATTTCAATCTCTTGCGATGCTCCAATTCCTGCAGCTCCACAGCTCACCGGAATTGATGTTTGCGCAGGAGAAGTAGAAGTTTTTGTGACAGAATTATTCAGCCCCGGCAGTTGCGATGGATCAACAACATTGACACGTATTTTCAGAGCATTTGATGACTGTGGCAATACAGGTATCTATGCTCAAATTATTACCATTACAGACACCGAGGCGCCAATATTTGTAAATCCTCAGTCAACGATAGAGGTGACGTGCAATAACGTTCAACAGCCCGCCATCTTCGTAGAAGACAACTGTTCCGCATTTGAATTATTCTTCGAAGACAATACCATCGTTCCAGGCTGCGGCGGAATAATTGAACGCACCTACACCGCAACGGATGCATGTGGTAACACAAGTCAATTTGTGCAGTTAGTTCAATTGATAGATGTAATACCTCCAGTGCTACAAAATCTTCCACCAGCAGAACTCACCCTTGAATGTGGCGCACAGGTGCCCGATGTCTTCATTTTTGCACAAGACAATTGCAGTGGCATCACTCCGATTGGTCTGCAAGCGAATACCGTCATTGAAGGATGTAATACAATATTTACCAGAACATGGTTTTCAGTGGATGGGTGTGGCAATTCAAGTCAATTCACCCAAACCATCACCATTGTAGACACTACAGCGCCTGTTCTGAGCCAAACGCCAGAAGACGTAACAATTCCTTGCGACGGAAATTTCCCCCCTGTGCCTCAAATCACCGCCACTGACGGATGCACAGGCAGCTTAGCGGTGTCATTCCAAGAAGAAACAATTGGAGTAAGCCTTTGTCCACAAATAGTAAGAACTTGGACTGCCACCGACTGTTCAGGCAATCAAGTCACCCACACACAAACAATCACACTATCAGATGAGGCTGGCAATGGATTCAATGAACCTGTATTCCGCGTGGTAAATACGGCTTCAACCGTTTTATCCGTAAGCTGGCTCGCACCAGCCGCCGAACAGGTCAAAATTTCAATTTATAATCTCGCAGGACAAGAAATTTTCCCTATGTATGAAGGCATGATTTATGGCGGAATCCACTATAATATTCCATTCGACACATCTGTTTTATCGACCGGAATCTACATAGTTCGCGCTACCTCAGAGAATTATAGCTTCTCAGAGAAGATCATCATCCGCTAACGAATAAATTTCGTTAAGCACTTATAAATTATTCGTTTCGCGTTCCACTGTCTGTCTTAATTTGCAGCCATGGAACGCGAAACTTTTTTTGCCGATATCATATTGCCGCTCGCACTACCGCGAGTGCTGACTTATCGCATTCCAAACGTTTTAAGTGAATATGTGGCCATTGGGCAACGCGTAGTGGTTCCGATTGGAAAACATAAGCGCTACACGGGTATCATTCAAAACATTCATACAACAGTTCCCGCGGGATATGAGGCGCGTTATGTAGAAGAAATTTTAGATGAACAGCCTCTCATTCATCCTGTCCAATTGGATCTATGGAAATGGATTGCCTCTTATTATTGTTGCACCCTCGGTGAAGTAATGAATGCCGCTTTGCCCGGTGGATTGAAGCTTTCAAGTGAAACGAAATTTGTATTAATTGAAAATGTTACCGATGCATTTGAACTGACCGAGAAAGAGCATTTAATTATTGAGGGGCTAAAAAATAATGGAGCTCTCACCTTAGATGAAATCAATGCATTACTCGACACAAAAAATTCGAGAAAAATCATCAAGTCACTTCTTGATAAAAGAATACTAGGCGCTGAGGATGAAATAAAAGAACGTTTCAAGCCGCGCACTGCGGACTTTATAAGGCTTTCTGAACATTATATTCAAGAGAAAAATTTGAAAGATTTTTTTTCTGAATTAGAAAAAAAGAATTCTCATAAGCTTTCGGAAATACTCATGATGTTTTTACAGATGAGTAATTATGATGAAGGAAAAGCTTATGAAGTAGAAAGATTGAAATTGCAGAATGCGACCAAATCTACGTCCGCAAATATTCAGACTTTAATTAAAAAAGGCGTTTTTCAAATACGCACCGTAGAGGTTGGGAGATTGGAGGCTCATTTATTGGCAAGCGAAAAAGCAAAACCTCTTTCTCCTGCGCAGCAACAGGCTTTGGACGAAATAGAAGATTCATTTTTGGAAAAAGATGTTGTGCTGCTTGATGGTGTTACTTCTAGTGGCAAGACCGAAGTTTATATTCATCTTATTGAAAAACATCTTGCGAAGAATGAACAAGTGCTGTTTCTTCTTCCAGAGATTGCATTGACAAC
The DNA here is from genome assembly GCA_046309775.1 of Flavobacteriales bacterium. GTDB lineage: Bacteria > Bacteroidota > Bacteroidia > Flavobacteriales_D > Sanyastnellaceae > JAIXWP01. Next base: position 1,207 of record JBKCOM010000153.1, on the reverse strand, counting down.
ACAAATCATTCACCGCCTTCGCAAGCATTTCGGAAAGCGCGTTGGCATTTATCATAGTGGCTATAGTGATAATGAGCGCACAGAAGTATGGAACAAAGTACTCGCGGGAGTGCCGGGTGAATGTGATGTCATTCTAGGTGCGCGCTCATCTTTGTTTTTACCATTCAATCGACTGGGTTTGGTAATAGTGGATGAAGAACATGAAAATAGTTTTAAGCAATATGATCCTGCTCCGCGTTATCATGCGCGAGATACCGCAATCGTGCTTGCATCATTTTTTAAGGCGAAAGTTTTATTGGGATCAGCCACGCCAGCGATAGAAACGACGTGGAACGCTGAGCAGAAAAAATTTGGTTGGGTAAAACTGACCGAGCGCTATGGCGGCATATCGCTTCCGCTCATCGAGATGGCAGATTTGCGCAGCGGTATGAAACAAAAAACCATGCAGGGAACGTTCACACCTGTATTGGTAGAAGCGATGAGTGCAGCCTTGGCGGCGGGCGAACAAATTATTTTATTTCAAAATAGAAGAGGCTATACTCCACTCTGGCAATGTCATAGTTGTGGTTGGATTCCGCAATGCACCAGATGTGACGTGAGCTTGACCTATCACAAAAATGTGCACCAACTCAAGTGTCACTATTGTGGATATAAAACCGACCCTCCCAAAGGCTGCAACGCATGCGGAAGTACAGATTTGAAAATGCTGGGATTTGGTACTGAAAAAATCGAAGAAGACATTCAAACGATATTTCCTGAAGTCGTGGTGCAACGAATGGATTTGGATACTACGAGAAATAAAAATAGCTATCAGAAAATCATTCAGGATTTTGAAGTTGGAAAGATTCAAATACTTGTCGGCACCCAGATGGTGACAAAGGGATTGGACTTTGACAATGTATCCTTAGTGGGAATTTTGAATGCGGATAAAATGATGAATTTTCCCGACTACCGCAGTTTGGAGCGCAGTTATCAATTGATGATGCAAGTAGCTGGAAGGGCTGGTAGACGCGGCAAACAAGGGAAAGTCATCATACAGACTTACAATCCTTCGCATTGGCTTTTTGATTTGGTAAAAACTGCCAATTATCAGGGATTGTATTTTAGGGAGTTGGAAGAGCGCAAGCAGTTCGGTTATCCGCCCTATATCCGTATGGTGAAGATTACGATAAAGCACAAAGAAGATCATATTTGTCAAGCCGCGGCA
>JBKCOM010000152.1:0-3024 GCA_046309775.1 Flavobacteriales bacterium | reverse complement strand
CTGTACATTGCCGCGGACGTTACTCAATTCCACAGCCTTTTGCTTGAATTCTTTGCTGTAATTTTTTCTTTCTTGTTTCATGATGTTAAGGTATTAAAATCCTCCTTAACTTAGTGTCCGGACAAACGTAGCAAATCCATTCCCCATTTATTAATTTACTCTCACACTACCACACTATCATTCTATCATACTACCATACTATCATACTTCCACACTATCATACTATCATACTACCATACTATCATACTATCATACTACCATACTTCCATACTTCCATACTATCCTACTAAAATATTTTATTTAACTACTGATATAAAATCCCTGTTCGTCTCGGATCTTTCAAGTCAATCCAAAAAATGTGGACGGGTTCTCCTGAATCCTGCTGACCATTGGAATTCTTATCCATTTGCGCGAAAACATATAAAAAGTCATTGGCATCATCATATTCCGCCTTAAAAACCGAATAATTTTCTGGAACCAAAGCATTTTGCAGCTCCCCATTTAGATTGAATAAATAAAACCTCCTAAGGTCCTTTAAATTGATAAATCCATCCCTATTTGAATCCTCATCATAAGCACTCACCAAAAAATAATTTCTATTAATCGGCAATCCCTGCAACGTGTCCTTCTCTGTTGTTGGATAATAAAATGTTTTGATTAATACTGGTTTATCAAAAAATAAATCTTGTTTATTTTCCTTGATATTATAGTGAGAAATATTTACGAGATTGAAACCATATAAAGCTTCAAACCCTGGAATCACGTGATCATTCCAAACATTTCCTCCTTCTGTATCATCGTCTCTGTATGTGTAATGAAATCTGTTAGAACCAATAAATGTTGAACTATCCTTCATTCTCACATTGACCTTGTAAATAGAAGCCAATCGGATGTTCGGATCTCCAGTTAATAAAACGCTGCTAGGCTTTGTTTTGAAAAGTAAAGAGTCCTTTTTTAATCCATCTGTTCCATCATTTTCATCATCCTCTGCAGTATCACTCACTGGAAATCCTTTCGATACAAATTCATTCTTTGGTTCACATCCAAAGGCCACGAGAATGATCACCGCACAGAAAATAATAGAACTTTTTTTCATAAAAGAGATATATAGATTGAAGTCGAAGATATAAATATTTAATGACTTTACACATTCTTAAAAATAACTCTTCAATCATGTCCATAAACTCGTTCCACGGCCTGCACCGCCCTCAAACAACAACTTTGCGTTTTATCTCACTTCAGTTGTTGTTATTACTTCTCTTCTTGACTCAACCTTCATTATGGGATCTGATCCAGTCACTATTCCTGTAGTAACTACCTTAGTAACCCAAGTACTGTTATAATCGAATGTTATGACTTGATTACTTTTCATATCTAGATTAAATTCATCAAGCTCCTGAGTCTTCTTGGCAGTATCCTCTTCATCTACTCCCATTGATTCCGCCATTTTCATCATCATCGAACGCATCATTTCGATAAACTTGCTTAGATCTATTTTGGTTTCATGATTAATGGTACAAACTTTTGACTGCGTATCTACCGACTCAAGTGTAAAGAGATTTGTCACTTCAATCTTCTCCGTAGGTTTAAAAGGATTATTACTAATCTCCACAACAGTCAAAGTCTCACCTAACTTGAAATCCTTGTTGAATGGACTCAATAAAAATCCTATACTTTCCTGCACATAAGCCTCCACGTTCTCTTTGCTCTTGAATATCTCCTTAATGGGCATAAAAACTAGACCGACAAAAAACGCTTCATCAGGAACTTTTTCTTCCAATAACGACGTAATTTGTTCGAAACTTTTATCAATAAACTCTTTGACTTCCTCCCAATTCTGAAGCTCTGCTTTTGCCGTCGATCTATTCACTTGATAGAGCAATCTCAAATCACGATATTCCTTCAATTCCTCACCGAGCTTTTCATAAAAACTAGCAGCCGCAATCATCGCCTGATTCTCCATCGTGATCTCAACGAGATAGCTATCAGCTGTGACCTTAAGCACTTTTATCTCTGCCTCATTGTTAGTGTTTGTGCTGGCAATTAATTTACCATTCTCAAACTCACTTTCAGCCTGTGTAATACTTATCTTCTTGCTATCCCCAACCTTCCAATTAGGCGAGAAATTGTAAATTTGACAATAACTAACAAGCGACGAAATAAATAACGCAATTGTAAAGACTACTTTCATATTTTTAATTTAAATAAAAAAATCTATTTTATTTCCTAGTTCTAATTACTCACCAACAAATTTCTCGCTGCCTTCTCACTGCACTTTTGGTACTTCGCGTATGCCAACGCGGCGCGCGAACGAATACCTTCATTCGATTCATTATTAATGTAGCCCATAATAGCATCATGAACGGTATATGCTTCCGGTGCCATCAGACCCGTCGTCCAAACCAAAGCATTCACGTTTGCTTCCTTGAGATGAGGTGCGAAATAACTCTTGCTATAACACGCCAGAATAATTACATCTCTCTTCTTTCGATCTGTATTAACGAACTTCTGTTTCAATTGAAAATCCATCAGTCCGTCGTGACCTATATAGGAAACCAAATTTGAATGCCCTGCTATGCCGATCGTCTTATTGTCTACATTCAAAGTATCCATGTACTGACCACAACTGCTTCTCAAAAAATCGACTGTACAATGTTTAATATGTTTCCCATCATAAGCATCAGCCACTAAATAGAATTTCTTTGTTCGATGCTTAAAAACAATCCGCTCCAATCTTATTGAATCGGGTTGATACGTTTTTAATAATATCCAATCTTTACTCTTTTTAAAATAGGTGCGAACCCCGTATCCGCAACCCCAATATAAATTCAAATTCGGATCCTGCCCGTTGCCAATTTTCGCCGGAACAGGCACGATTCCCTGATATTTATTATCACAAAGAGCCACGAAAATGTGGATCGTCTTGTACGAAGTATCCAAAGAAGCACTCACCTCATTCTCCATTATCCTAGAGATATTATGGTCAATCCCCTCCCCACCTCGCTCCCACATCCCCCCATACGC
>JBKCOM010000151.1:0-4214 GCA_046309775.1 Flavobacteriales bacterium | reverse complement strand
CTGTACATTGCCGCGGACGTTACTCAATTCCACAGCCTTTTGCTTGAATTCTTTGCTGTAATTTTTTCTTTCTTGTTTCATGATGTTAAGGTATTAAAATCCTCCTTAACTTAGTGTCCGGACAAACGTAGCAAATCCATTGAAAGCAAAAAACGAAGCATTTGAGATTTCTCAAAAATTAAACTCATCTGAAAAGCAACAAGCAATCGAACGACTGCAAATTCAATTTGAGGCCGAAAAGAAATCTGCAGAAATCGCTAAAAAGAATGAGGCTCTGCTTCAATCGGAACTTCGTTATGAGGTGCTGAAAAATAGATACGTCTTGTTTATCGGAATAGCCCTTTTATTTTTTCTAGCCGCCGCTGCTTTCTATGCTTTTTTGATGCAAAAACGAAAGGCGGAGAAACTACTCGAACAGGAGCGCAATCGTATTTTTCAAAATGTAGTGCATGAAATTCGAACGCCGCTAACTCTTATCGGTGGACCTCTCAGACTGATTCAAGAATCAGGCGATCTACAACAACTCCAGCAACAGTTGCCCATCATCGAACGAAATTCAGAGCGACTGCTCAAAATGGTGAATGATATTCTTCACCTTTCCAAACTAGAGATAGGCGCGTTTCAGCCAAGTTTTGAGGTTGGAAATCCGAGGATCCTGACCAAAGAGTTGGCTCAATCTTTTGAAAATGCTTTTTCGAATAATAGTCAATCTCTTTCAATTCATACGGATGAAGGCGCTACCTACGCTTTCCCTAAAGAGGTAGTGGAAACAGTGATTTCTAATTTGCTGACAAACGCTCTTAAATACGCAGGTTCAGGCGCACAGGTGCATTTATCCGTTTCCATTCATTTTCCCAAGTTAATCATAGAGGTGGTTGATAATGGAAAGGGCATTCAGCCAGAAGATGCCAAAAAGATTTTTCAACGTTTCTTTCAGGGCAGCAATGCTGCAAATACGGGCAGTGGTATTGGCTTGGCTTTAGTTTATGAGGCGCTAAAAGCCGTGGGTGGCGGCATTCGCTATGAACCGAATGATCCTTCGGGTGCTCGCTTTGTCGCTGAAATCCCACTCAATGATGCAGCTAACGCTGTTTCCCACAATTCAGTGAAGGAAGGTTTTGTTTTATTGCTGGTCGAAGACGATGTTGATCTTTCGTCTTTTGTGCAGTCGCTTTTTCAAGATTCTATTCAGGTCATCACAGCTTTTAATATTACCGATGCGCGCCTAATGGCTTCAAATTTTACCCCCGATATCATCCTTTCCGATATTATGCTGCCGGACGGATCGGGGCTTGATTTGCTCAGGGATATTAAATCCTTTAATGACTCAAGACACATTCCAGTTGCAATTTTCTCTGCGAGAAGCAGTGCCGAGATCCGTTTGGAAGCGCTGCAAGCTGGAGCGGCCGCATATTTCACGAAACCCTTTATTCCTGCCGAATTACGACAAGGGGTACTCAATATTATTAATGATATCATTCTAATTCGCGAGTCGAACAGCAAGAAAATTATTGATGATGCTTCTGTCCAGTCGTCCAACTCTATCGACCCTTTTATACAAAGGTGTATTGATGCTATTCACAAAAACTTGGACAATGGTGAATTCGGGCCAGATACTCTTGGTCAAGTTGTAGGCATCAGCCGAAGTCAATTGCATCGAAAATTGGTGAGCCTTACCGGACAGAGTACTAGCAATTTTATTCGCATGGTGCGACTTAAAAAGGCAAAAGACTTTTTGTCAGAAAAGCATTATTCAATAAAAGAAGTAGCTTATATGTGTGGGTTCAACTCTCCTGGTTATTTTTCAAAGTCATACAAGGAACTATTTGGAGTATCTCCAGGGGATAATGTTGATTCTCAGTAATTGTTTAGATTTTTTTGCAACAATATTCACTACAAATGCAACATAAGTAACACGCCATTTAACATGAGGGTGCGATATTGCAGCCTGAAATTAAATGGAATAGCTTATGTCAATTCGTCACTTTTGGTTTGTAGCGTTTATGCTCATTTCGCATGCGAGTTTTTCTCAACTGAATACAGGCTTGATCGCTCACCTTCCTATGAATGGAACGGGTGCGGATATATCTGGAAATGGAAACAATGCGATTCCTTCTGGAGGTGTAACACCAAGTCCCAATCGACACATGGTATTGTCTTCGGCCACCTATTTTAATGGCGCTTTTGAATCAGGCTCCCTCAGCTTCGCAACACCTCTTTTCAACGGTCGCACTTCCTTTACGATGTCATATTGGTTTAGCTTGAACACCCTAAGCACTGGAATGAGCTTGGTAGGGCAAGATAATATATTAGAAACAGGTTTTTATACTGCTCCGAATCGCATCGCTATTTTTCACCCGAATGGCTTTTTGGATGTCATGATTACCGCACCAGCTAATACGTGGCAGCACCTCGCTATCACGACGAGCACCACGGGCATTGCTGCCTATCTCAACGGTGTTTTGGTGGGTAGCGTCAATGGTAATTATACCCTTGGCAGTAATACCACACCAACGAGAATCGGAGGCAACGTGATAAACCAAAATAACAACTCATGGTTGAACGGTCGTATCGACGATGTACGCTTCTACAATCGCGTACTTTCTCCAAGTGAAATCGCCGAACTCGCAGCCTCCAACGGCACCTCGGTGGCTATAACTTCTATTAGCGCCACTAATATTTGTGCGGGCAATGATATAACCGCGAATTACTCAGCTTCGGGTTTGCTCTTTTCTGAAAATGAATTTGTTCTTCAGTTATCAAATGCTTCTGGTAGTTTCGAATTTCCAATTGATTTGGCGCGTATCACTTCCACTTCTTCAGGCGCTATTACAGCCACTATTCCAGATGGAACTCCCTCAGGAACGGGTTATAAATTGCGTGTAGTGAGCACCGCTCTTGGCGCAGCTTCCGCCGGAAGCGCTGATATTGCTATCACAGGGATTATCGGCAACATTCCAAACCCTGCACAGTTTCGATATATTGGAAAAGTCAATAATAAAAACTTTTACGTCGGTCTCACAGTTCAGACGTGGGCGAATGGAAGCGCCGCGTGTATCGCCAACGGAGGTCGTTTGGCAACCATTTCCACAGTAGAGGAGAATATTCTCATCGCCAATAATCTCACGAATACATTTGCTTTTTTCGGACTAAATGATGGTATCACTGAAGGGGTATTCTTGTATCCTAATAATGAGCCTTTGACCTATTCTAATTGGGCGCAGGGTGAACCAAACAACGCTAGCAATAACGAAGACTTCGGAGAAATCACGGCCAGCGGAAGATGGAATGATCTCGGTCCTGCCTCTACACGTCTTCCTGTTTTGCAACTCAATACACTTAGTCCCAATGTTAGTGCTTGCGTAGGCTCCGATTTGACACTTACTGCCTCTTCTATTGCGGGCGCCACTTATACTTGGTCAGGACCGAATGGTCATTCGGGTAGTGCTAATACGACTACTATAAACGCTGTTAATGCCAATTCTGCTGGAACTTACAACGTGTTGATTCAACAGAATGGATGTTCGGTTTCACTTCCAGCGGCAGTAGCCTTGGCAGCGTTTCCAATTGGAGTAGGGGAGTCATCCGCTTTGTTGCCTTCACTGAATAATGGCCGCGTGCTTCATTATCCAATGAACGGTAATGCAAATGATATCAGTGGTAATGGATTGAATGGTACTACCCAAGGTGGAGTGACGAATGATCTTAATCGTTTTGATGAACCATCAGGCGCTCTACGCCTCAATGGTACCAACGGTTTCATTGATGCTCCTGATGGCGATTATTTTGGAAATGGAAGCTTTTCCGTCAGCGCATGGCTGAGACCTGTGGCATTTAACTCTTGGTCACGTATTATGGACTTTGGAATTGGTCAAGGAAATCAAAATGTTTTGCTTGCTGCAACGAATGGTACAGTTGGTAGACCCGCCATTCAAACATATAATGGAACAACTCCCAGCACAGTTGTCACAGCCCCAAATGCAATTACCTTAAATCAGTGGACACATATTGCATTTATTTTTGAAAATGGTGCAGGCCGTTTGTATGTGAATGGAGTCCTTGTCAATCAAGGGCCTCAGCTATTTCCTCAAAGTGTAGTGCGCACTCTTTGCTATATCGGCCGCAGCAACTGGGCCGCAGATGGTTTTTTGAATGGAACAATTGATGACTTTAGAATATATAACCGCGTGCTCTCTGATGCAGAACTTGCTTCG
>JBKCOM010000150.1:0-3998 GCA_046309775.1 Flavobacteriales bacterium | reverse complement strand
GCGATAGAAGTGGTGAGGGTTTTCAATCACATGCTTTTCAAAGAACACGGATTCACGGGAGATCGCGATCATTATGATCAACCGCAGAATAGTTTTCTTAGCGATGTACTCAGCACCAAACAAGGCAATCCGCTTTCATTAAGTCTCTTGTACGCTTACTTAGCCAAGAGTTTGGATGTGCCGATATACGGAGTGAATTTACCAAGTCATTTCATTCTATGTTATCTCGACTACGATTCAGAGTGCAAGGAGTGGGGCATTACAGAAGAGGATGCAGAGGTATTATTCTATGTCAATCCATTCAGCGAAGGCGCAATGTTGCACAAAGAAGAAATCGATGAGTTTTTAGCAAATCAAAATTTGCCTCAAGACAATCGTTTCTACCGCCCTTGCTCCAATCAAGAGATGATTAGTCGCATGCTCAACAATCTTATTCATAGTTATATCTCAAGAAATAACGAGGATAAAGTACGTGAATTGAGAGCATTGCAATCGATCTTGTTAGAACAAGAAGACTGATTAAAAACAGCCTTTGATGACGGTGGCACCGAGAGTGAGCCACAGAATTCCTTTAATTAAAAAGAACGCAAAGCCCGCCCAGCCGAGCCTTTTCAGCCATGAGCGCGTATTCTTTTTGGGTTCTTGTGTCTGTTCCATTGCTTTTGTGGCCGCAAATGTGGAAATATTCTGTGAAGTTTTTCAATTAAATCTTACAAGAATCTTTAAAAGCGCTAATCTTTGCAGGACTTAAGTAATTTTTCAATGAAAAAAATTCTTGTAGCCAATAGAGGTGAGATAGCGTTGCGCGTGATGCGCTCTGCAAAAGAGATGGGTATTGCCACGGTAGCGGTATTCAGCGAGGCCGACAGAAATGCGCCCTTTGTGAAGTATGCAGACGAAGCCGTGTGTATCGGTCCGGCACCAAGCAATCAGAGTTATCTCAAAGGCGACATCATCATCGAAGTTTGTAAGAAGCTCGGCGTTGATGGCATTCACCCAGGCTATGGATTTCTTTCGGAGAATGCAGTATTTGCTGAAAAGGTTCAGAAAGCGGGTATCACCTTTATCGGTCCAAATCCCAGAAGTATTGAGGTGATGGGTTCTAAGCTCGCCGCGAAAGCAGCAGCTCGTAAATATAAAATTCCGATGGTGCCCGGAACAGAGGACGCCATCAGCAATCCAGAGGAAGCTAAGAAAATCGCATTGGAGGTGGGTTTGCCCATCCTAATCAAAGCGAGCGCAGGCGGCGGCGGTAAAGGAATGCGCATCGTAGAAAAAATCGAAGAACTCGAAGAGCAAATGACGCGCGCGATATCTGAGGCAGAGAGCGCATTCGGAGATGGCTCGGTTTTCATCGAACGCTACGTCACAGGGCCGCGACATATTGAAATTCAAGTATTGGCCGATAAACATGGCAACGTAGTTTATTTGTTTGAACGTGAATGCAGCATTCAGCGCCGTCACCAGAAGGTGGTAGAAGAAGCGCCATCTGCCATTCTTTCACCCGAGTTGCGCGCTGCCATGGGTAAGAGTGCAGTAGATGTGGCGAGAAGTTGCGACTATGTAGGTGCTGGTACTGTTGAGTTTTTGGTCGATGATCAATTGAATTATTATTTCTTAGAAATGAATACGCGCCTCCAAGTGGAGCATCCCGTGACTGAGATGATCACAGGAATCGACTTGGTGAAAGAGCAAATCAAAATAGCCCGTGGAGAGAAATTGAGTTTTACTCAAGATGATCTGAAAATAAACGGACACTCTTTAGAAATTCGCGTTTATGCGGAAGATCCGAAGAATAATTTCTTGCCAGATATTGGAAAGCTCGCCACCTATCGCCGCCCTAGCGGACCTGGCGTGCGCGTAGACGATGGATTTGAAGAAGGCATGGACATTCCGATTTTCTACGATCCAATGATTTCCAAATTGATCACACACGCCAAGACGCGTGAAGAAGCCATTGCCCGCATGGTGCGCGCGATTGACGATTATGAAATCTCGGGAGTACAAACCACACTTGAGTTTTGTCGCTGGGCCATCCAGCATCCTGCTTTTGTGAGTGGAAAATTTGATACACACTTTGTGAAGCAATACTATACGCCCGATGTATTGTCGCGCGGAAGTGAAGAAGAAGCACAACTGGCGGCCATTTTGGCGAATGCGATTTTTTCCAATCAGAAGATGAAAGAAGTTTCAGTTAAAAAAAATGAAACCACTTCGAATTGGAGAAAAGCGCGCTTGAGCTAGGGCGTTGACATCTTATCTTTACGTATATCATATTTGGCGTGATTCTTCGTTACGTCCTTGATATCCTCCATAATGCGCATGAAAGTTTTTTCTTTCATAATTTGTTTTGTGTTTTCGATTGGGCTGCACGCTCAGTCTGAAATCGCCATGGATTCTATTCGCATTGATACCATCTATCATCAGTATTACACCGCCATTTGGAAAGTGACACCTCGCGACACCTTTGCGGTGGCCACCATCGCGCCAGTGCAGATTTATGCATACTGTCCCAATCGCAGTCGTAAGAAGAGCATGGACAAGATGGAAAGGAAAGTGGCGAAAGTCTATCCTTACGCCAAAGCCGCGGGCGACGTGATGCGCGCATACGAGGCCAAGTGCAAAGTGATCACCGATCCCAAACAACAAAAAGCATTGCTCGACCAAGCCGAGGCGCAAATGAAAGCGCAGTTTGAAAAAGATTTGCGACAGATGACCATTAGTGAAGGAGTGATTTTAGTAAAACTCATTGACAGAGAAACAGGCAATACCAGTTATAAATTAGTGCAAGAGTTGCGCGGCAAAATGAGTGCATTTATGTGGCAGGGCATGGCGCGAATATTTGGACAGAATTTGAAAGACGAATATGATCCGCATGGCGAAGACGTCGCCATCGAAAACATCGTCCAGCGCATCGAAGACGGCACCATCCCCGTGCAATACAAAGAGGTGAGTGGGATAATGAAGTAGGAGTAGGGGAAGGGGTAGGAGGAGGAGTAGGAGAATGGGTAGGAGTAGGAGTAGGAGTAGGGAATAGGAATAGGATGAACCCTTGTAGAGACGCCATTTATGGCGTCTGAAGTCAGCGATATCGAGGAACGGTGAGGGGAATAGGGGATAGGAAATAGGGGGGAGCTATCTATGCTACCTCATAATATAGCTTGACAGGACACCTACCCTTGTCCCTTATTTTGTTGAAAAGCTTTATTGTTAATATAAAGCGATAGGTTTTTCTTTAATGCTGCTAAGATAAGCGGAGAAAGGCTCTGCTGAGGAGCAACCTTTCAAGGAATAATCTTAGCCGACTGAAAAGGTCATTTCATAAGCGTGTCTCTTAGCGATAAGGGACACGTTTTTTTATCAAGTCCTTTTTGGTCGCACATGCCTCCTAAAACCTTTCGTCCAATTAGCCCCAGTCATATAATTTCAAAGATACCGTGAGCTGACCTGAACTGATTCTTTTTTCAAACTCAATAGGACTTAGCCAGCTAAGCCCTTCCTGCGCCCTGTTGTTGTATCCATCAATGAGAACTTTGAGCTCCCTCTTTATCCCTCTTAGAGATCGCGATTTCACCAATGGCATTATATGATGTTTGAGATGCGAGTTAAACTGTTCGGCATGGCCATTCTCCAAACAGTTTCTGGCTCTGCTCATTTCTATTCCCAGCTTTTCTGCCTCGGCTATAAAACGGTGAGAAAAATACTGTCCTCCTCCGTCGGTGTGATGGATCAACCCCTTAAGACACTCCTTTCCTTTGCAGTTCTCAACCATCTTCAATGCCTCTATCGCCCGCTCTTTTTTCATATTTTCTGCTATACTCCAACCGACAACGCGACCGCTAAAAACATCGAGATACTGAAAAAAATAATACCTAACACCATACTGGTACAGGTATGTTATATCACCCACCATTACTGTATTGACCTCTGTAATTGTTAACCCAGATATTAAGTTGCTATAGCCCCAGCTTAGCGCAGAAGACTTTGTTGTAATGACT
>JBKCOM010000149.1:0-2312 GCA_046309775.1 Flavobacteriales bacterium | reverse complement strand
ACCACGGGGCCTATCATCACGATCACCGAGCCTGGTACTTATTCCTTCACCGTTGGCGACTATTGTCATTCCGAGCCTGAGAATTATCTTACAGATACCATCGTAGTCAACGCTTGTTGCGCTCAACCAGAGCCTCCGGTGATCACAGGAGGTGCTACTTATTGTGCAAATGACAATATCTCCCCTTTGACTGCTCAAGGCGTTGCTGGCGGTGAAATCAATTGGTACACTACTGCTACTCTCACGACTTCAGTAGCTACTGGAAATACGTTCACACCTACTCCAAACACCGGCACAAACACCTATTACGCTACCGTGACCTTGGATGGATGCGAAAGTGAATCAAGTTCAGCACAAATCATCATCAATCCAACACCCATTGCAAATATCAATGCCTCTCAAACACAAGTTTGCGAAGGAGAAACGATAACACTCACATCATCTGCTCCTAATGGCAACCTTTGGAGCACTGGTGCCACTACCAATAGCATTATCGTAAACACGGCTGGTGCATATTCTCTCACTGTATCCGCAAATGGCTGTGAAAGCCTTTCAGATGATATCAGTGTCACGTTTTCGCCTTCTGTTCAATTAGAGATCAACGGACCAGCAGAAGTTTGTCCCGGTAGCCTTGTGACCCTTACTGCAAGTGGAGGTTCTGCCTACTCATGGAGTAACGGATTCACGGGAGCTAGCATTTCTTTCATTGCAACAGAAAATCAGGAGATCACTGTGTCTACTCCTCTAAGCATATGTGCCATCGACGGCGCATTTGATCTCAATGTCTTATCGCTTCCGGATTTTAGCGCTGGAGAAGATGTAGTAACAGAAAATGAAGTGCCTTTTGCATTGAATGCCATCAATCCATTCGACAATATAGCGTGGTCGCCTTCTGAGCCGCTCAATTGCGACATTTGCAATCCTACCTCGGGAATTATCGAAGAGTCCACAGAATTCATTGCGACGGCCATTTCCCCAGAGGGCTGCATAGTCAGTGATACAGTTTTCGTTTTCTTGGATAATAGATGTACCAATTTATTTATTCCCAATGCATTTTCACCCAATAATACAGAGCCCAATGAAGTCTTTTGTATCGAAAGTGAATGCATCAAAACGATGACCCTTCAAGTGTTTAACCGATGGGGAGAAAAGGTTTTTGAAAGCAAAGATTTAGAGGATTGTTGGAATGGAGGGCAAAATGGATACTACCTTCCTGATGGCATTTATAACTACCGCCTCAGTGCAGTATTATTAAACAATGATGCCATCGAACGCTTTGGCTTTGTGACTTTGATTCGCTAATCACTCTAAGAGTTGATACTTTGCTGCCTGAGCTACGAGCGCCGCGGTATTCATGACATTAAACTTATGCAATAGATTTTTGCGATGGCTATCGACAGTTGTGGTACTCACAAAAATTTTGTCTGCGATTTCTTTATTCGTCAAACCTTGTGCGATTAAAATTAAGACCTCCTTTTCTCTTCTTGTGAGCAACGGCTGATCTGCATGCACCAATGTTGGTCGAGCTGTTTCCTCTAAATTCTTTCCTATTACCACCTCGTCATTCATTACACGCGTGATGGCGTCTGTGATGGTATCGCGATCGCTATTTTTTGAAATAAATCCATTCGCACCATTTTTAATCATCTCGCTTACATACGATCGATCTCCAAAGGTGCTCATCGCAAGAATCTTGACATGACGAAATTCCTTGTGCATAAAATGAGCGAGTTCAATCCCCGACTTTCCGGGCATATGGATATCAGTGATCACCAAATCAAAACCAGCAGTTCTTAAGTGTTGCATCGCTTCCTCTACATTGGAAGCGAGCGAAATTGTCACCGTAGTCTCTATCGATTGGAGCAACCCTCTGAGGCCCTCTCTCACTACTGGATGATCATCTACTATTAATATTCGCAATGCTTTCATGACGCGGGAAATTCAATTAAAACAGATAATCCACTTCCAGTCTCGCTGCGCACATCCATCTTGCCTTTCAAGTATTGAACGCGGTTGTTCAAACTTTCTAAGCCCATTCCTTTGACATTATTGGCCCCATCTGAAAGACCTTTACCGTTATCTTCTACAATGAGAGAAACCCAATTGTCAGAAGAAGACAACTGCACTATTGCTTGTGTTCCCGCTGAGTGTTTAATGGCATTATTCACCAATTCCTGAATGATTCTAAATGCAATTACCTCTTTAGATTTATCCAAAGTAACATCAAAATTGATAGCCTCAAAAATGACTTTGAGTTGATTGGATGTATTGATATCGGCACAGAAATTTTTGGTGGCATCCACGAGACCATA
>JBKCOM010000148.1:0-21552 GCA_046309775.1 Flavobacteriales bacterium | reverse complement strand
TGCTCCTCAGCAGAGCCTTTCTCCGCTTATCTTAGCAGCATTAAAGAAATACCTATCGCTTTATATTAACAATAAAGCTTTTCAACAAAATAAGGGACAAGGGTAGGTGTCCTGTCAAGCTATATTATGAGGTAGCAAAATCCCCTTGTTCTTTGTTCTTTTCCTCCCTTGTTCCTTATTCCCTGTTCCTTGTTCTTTTCCTCCCTTGTTCCTTCCCGGGTCTTCCCGTCCCACAGCAGGACAAACTTCCATCTGGCACCAAACCTGTCTTTTCCTGAAAGCCTTGATTGGCGGGTGTTTCAATGAATTGCAGCACGGAATGGCACAGCCATTGGCAATGGGTGAGCAACTCTTCAATTTGGTGCTACTTTGAACGTATCAGCTCAACAAGCAGCTGGTCTTTACAGCGGAAGTTTCGATGTAATCGTAGCTTATAATTAATAGCGTAGATTTCTTAGGAAATTTATTGAGGAGCCTCGCGAGGGGCTCTTTTTTTTTGTACAAAATCTGGAATTCCATTCCAAAAAATGGAAAAGTGTCCCATGATTCTCAAATTGGGAAATTGTTTAAAATACTGAAAAACAAGCGCTTGAGTTAATGTTTTTTTTCTGTGGCATAGGCCTTGGCAATGGGGGATCACCACTAACACAGATTGTTTTTAGATAATCACTAAACTTAATTCAAATGAAAAAAATTATTGTGTTCACTTTCACAATTCTTACTTCGTTGGGAATTTGTGCTCAAGGTAATCCGAGCGCAACGGTCACTGCCACGGCTTCTGCCAATATTATTCAACCGATTGAGATTGCTAAAACTTCTGATTTGGCTTTTGGCAATATCGCTTCTGGTTCCGCTGATGGAACTGTCATTATCGCAGTGGATGGCTCTCGTACTGCTACAGGTGGTGTTGCTTTAATTGATGCAGGCAGCGTGAGCACTGCCGCAAATTTTGATATAACAGGATTTGCCGACGCTTCATTTTCCATAGAAGTTCCTACTTCAATTATCATCGAAACAGCTGGCGGTGCCAATCAAATGACCGTAAACAACTTTATTTCCAATCTTGGATTTGATGCTATTCTCGATGAAAATGGTGAGGCCAAATTACAAGTGGGCGCTACGCTCAATGTGTCGGCTCAGCAACCCGCAGGGATGTACAGTGGAACGTTTGATGTCATCGTAGCTTACAACTGATGATGGAATATAGAAAGGAATTATTGTCTTATGTTTTTAACCAGCTTTAAACAAATATGAGTTTTTTAAAAGTATTTATAGTAGATGACGACCCGTTTATGGCCGAGCTTCTCAAGTTTCACCTGGAACTAAATCCAGATAATGAAGTGACGATTTTTGGAAATGGTAAATCCTTGATCAATGCACTTCCGAAGAAGCCCGATCTCGTGCTGCTCGATTACAATTTAAACGGCGAAAATGGCGGTGCGGTGATGAAGAAGGTGCATGAAAAAATTCCTGACCTTCCTGTGATCATGGTATCTGGTCAGGATGATATCACTACTGCCGTGACGCTGCTAAAGGATGGTGCCTTCGATTATGTCGTTAAGGATGATAATCTCAAGGATAGACTTTGGGCTATTGTCAATCGCGTTCGCAGTCAAGGGTCTTTGAAACAGCAGGTTGGTCGCCTTCAGAGTGAAGTAGAACAAAAATATGATTTTGAATCTTCAATTATAGGTCAGAGCAAAGCGTTGAGAAGCATTTATCCGCTGGTGGAAAAGGCATGCCAGTCAACGATTGTTGTTTCCATAACTGGAGAAACGGGTACAGGTAAAGAAGTGTTGGCGAAGACAATTCACTTTAACTCTACAAGAAAAAATAAACCTTTTGTTGCAGTAAATATGGCTGCAATTCCCAAAGAGTTGATAGAGTCTGAGTTGTTTGGCCACGAGAAAGGTTCATTTACTGGTGCCAACGAACGACGCACTGGAAAGTTTGAAGAAGCTCATGGAGGTACGATTTTTCTCGATGAAATGGGGGAGATGGATTTGGCATTGCAAGCCAAGTTGCTGCGAGTTTTGCAAGAGCAACAAGTGGTGCGTGTTGGTGGCAATCAAACCATCGACTTGGATGTTCGCGTGATCATCGCAACTCACAAAAATCTATTTGAAGAGGTAAGTAAAGGTAATTTTAGAGAAGACTTGTACTATCGCTTGCTCGGTATTTCTATTGAGTTGCCACCACTTCGCGAACGCGGAAATGACATCGCCATCCTCGCTCAACATTTCGTAGGTGCTTATTGTAAAAAGAACAATATGCCGGCGAAAAAATTTGATCCGGAAGCGATGAGTAAACTGATGGCACATACGTTCCCTGGAAATATCCGCGAGTTAAAGTCTGTGGTTGAACTTGCTGTTGTATTAAGCGACACAGAAACGATTCAGCCTGACAATCTTCAAATTAAATATGGAAAATACTTTGAGGAAATGTTGAGCCAAGATTTGACTCTCAAAGATTACAATCAGGAAATCATTAAGCATTATTTAAAAAGATACAACAACCGTGTACGCCTAGTAGCAGACAAATTGGGTATTGGCAAGAGTACCATCTATAGAATGCTCGGAGAAGCCGAACCAGCAGGCGATGACGATAACGAAGTATTTCAAAAATCAACTAAAATATACAACTAAACAATTTCAATTATGAAAACACTTTTTGTTTTTTTATTTTCAGGTCTTTGGTTTTCTTCTCTCGCACAAAGCGATATTCTCATCACTCCATTCCGTGTGGTATTGGAAAATGGGAAAAATATTGAAGAACTTTCTGTGGCAAATACAGGTAGCGATACTGCGCGATATACAATCAGTTTTGTTCAATACAGAATGAAAGATGACGGACAGCTTGAGCAAATAACTGCAGCTGAACAAGGTCAAAACTTTGCCGACAAGTATGTACGCGTTTTTCCAAAATCTGTTGTTCTTGCTCCGAAAGAGGCGCAGATTGTGAGATTGCAAGCGCGCATGCCTGCTGATGCGGCGCCCGGTGAATATCGTTCGCACTTGTATTTCCGTTCCGCTGGCGAACAAGAAGCTATTGGTTTCGAAGCGCAGGGAGCTGATGGACTAGGCATTCAATTGATTCCGATCTATGGTATCACCATTCCAGTGATTATTCGTGTGGGTGCTTCAGATGCGAAGGCACAACTAAAGAGCGTCAAAGTACAACGTGGGGAACAACCTTCTGTGAATTTGGTGGTTGGTCGCACAGGGAATTATTCAGTATATGGAGATCTCGAATTATTGCACTACGATAACACTGGAAAGGAAAGTGTAGTTGGCTTAGTAAGAGGTGTGGCGGTATATACTCCACTCCAAGGAAGAAATGTGAAAATTCCTTTCAATAAGGCCACTGTTCCTCCGACTTCTGGACGACTCAAAGTAGTTTACTCCTACACGTCCAACGGAAAGAAGGAAGTACTCGCTGAAGTAGAAGTTCCTTTAAATTAATTTGAAAATGTCTTGGATTAGGATATGTTTTATCATCGCTGTTATTGAATGTCTTTCATTTCATCAAGGCTTTGCTCAACAGCAAAGCCTTGATGATGGCGATCATGAAAGTCCTGAATCTATGTCAGTGAATGTTTTGATTCTTCGCCATCCGTCCTTCGGAAGTTTTTATTCGGGAAATGGTGGGGGCAGTATCACAGTGGAACTGGATGGCACTCGAACATCCGAAGGGGACATTGTTTTGATGAGCTCTGGTAATGCCATCGCTCCAGCAGTTTTCGAAGTGAGGTGCGCACCTTTTTCAATGATTCAACTTTTTCGTGATTCATATTTCATTTTGCGCAGTAGCAACGGAAGCACGGTAAAGGCGAAAATTATTTCAACCAATCCTTCTTTTCCCTTTGTATCCCCAGCCAATTCCGCTCAAGGATTTACTGTGACCGCGAGTGTTCAATTAGAATTGGAGGCTGGACAAACACTTTCTCCTGGAGCTTATTCTGGAGGCTTTCAGACTTCTTGGATAACAGAATAGGAGATCTATTAAAATTATGATGCGATCGTGTTTCAATCATATAAGCCATCTGCCGCGAGTTTCGACGTTATTGTTGTTCGCGGCAGTTTGCTTTTTTAATGGATTGAATGCGCAAGAAGCAGAAGATAAATTTCCTGAAGAGTATGATGAATTTTTCGTTTATCTCAGCGTTGAAAATTTAGGTTATTATCAAATCGATGCGGTTTATGCAGAAGACGAATTATACCTTCCATGCCTTACGCTTTTTAAAAACCTGAGCATCTACACCACCGCCTCAGCTGGGTTGGACACTATTTCTGGTTATATGGCTGATAAGGCGAAGACATTTCAAATTAATCTCAATGCAAATACTTCGAGCTATCAAGATAAAACAGTAGCGCTCAAACCACGTGATTATCTGATATCATTTGATGATGTCTTCATTTCATCAAGAGTGTATAAAGAGCTTTTTGGCTTTAGTATGAATTTGGATTTTCGCTCATTGATGGTGCGATTGCAATCGGATTCTGAACTCCCGATTGTGAAGATATTAAAGCAGCAAAAGCTGCGGGAGAATTTGAAAAGTTTGAGAGGTGAAGTAAAAATTGATACCGTGATTCAACGGGATTTTCACGTTTTAAAAGGCGGTGTTTTGGATTGGAATTTACGTTTCGCTCAAGCCTCCGATGTGGCGCCTAGTGCGCAGTTCAGAGGTTCACTCGGAGCCGAAGTTTTGGGTGGCGAATTAGTAATACGTTCAGGATTGAGTACGCAGGCTCGACCTCAATTGAGAAATCAAAGTTTCCGATGGAGGTACGTTAATGATAGTTCAGCTTTTATTCGCCAAGTGAATGCAGGATTTATTGGTGTTCCTTTAAATTCTCAAGTTACCACTCCTTTGTTAGGTGTGGGAGTTTCAAATACGCCTGTCGGCTTTCGCTCTAGCTATGGATCGATGATGCTCCAACGCAAAACACAACCTGGTTGGGAGGTAGAAGTATTTGTAAATAATACATTGGTTGGATATACCACTGCGGATGCGAATGGTGATGTACAAATTGAAATTCCATTGATGTATGGCAGTACTGAAATTCAAATTCGATATTACGGACCTTGGGGAGAGGAAGAAATCGAAGAGCAGTCGTTGGTTATTCCATTCGTATTTGTTCCACAAGGAAAACTGGAGTATCAAGCATTTACGGGAATTACCACGGATTCTTTGAATAATGTTTTTTCTTACGCCCGCGTGGCCTACGGACTCAATAGAAGAACCACCGTTTTTGTGGGTCACGAACATTTTACACGTAACACTGTGAATCGAACGATGCCATTTGCTTCGGCATCTTTTGTTTTGACGGATGCATTGTTGTTCAATTATCAGTATGTAAATAATGTCTATCAAACTGGAGCATTGAATTGGAGAAGTGAGAAAGGTTTTTTTTGGGAGGGACGAGCTAAGTTGTATCGCGAGGATCAAGATGCCGAATTGAATAGTAATTTGAGAGAGTATACTACAAGTTTTAATTTTCCTTTTTCTATTGGAAAGACGCGTTGGTTGACACGCGGACAGATGCGTCATTTGGAGCTGCCGCGCAATATTGTTCAAAATGCCGAAGGAACTATTTCTACATTCTATAAAAGATTCAACGGCGGTATGACAGTGGGAGGAAATCTACAAAATACGAAACAGATTTATGCCGCGCTCAATGCGTCGTTGCAACTTCCTAAGCAATGGTTGTTGCAGGCTGGAGCGCAATACACGATGGAAAATCAGACCATCAATAACGTACGTATGTTGGTGCAAAAACGTTTTAAGAGAAGAGTGGTGGTGAATCTCAGTGCAAATAATTTGCAAGACATTCGACAAGCTTCTATCAATTTGAATGTGTTTTTTGATTTAGGATGGATGGGTTTTTCTGGCGAAGCTTCCTACTCTCAGGACGATTGGAGCAGCACACAGAATATCAATGGTAGTACCTTGATGGGAAGGGCACCAAAGAGGCTTCAGACAAACACGCGCTCCACGATGGGTCGTGGGGCCATCGACGCGATGGTTTATTTGGATATCAATCATAACAATCAGAAGGATGATGATGAACCACTTGTAAAAGGAATTTCGGTGGGAATGAACAGAGGTGTTCAAACATTACTAGATAACGATAGTATATTCCGTTTTGTGGCATTGGAGCCTTACACAAGGCACATACTTACGGTTTCGGAATCAGGGTTGCAACAAATTTCTTGGCGTTTGCCTTTTACGACGATTGGCGTCTATGCAGATCCCAATAGTGTTAAGAAAGTATTTATCCCCATCATGCCTATGGGAGAAGTGGCGGGCATGGTGATGAGTGTGGATAGTTTGGGCAACGCCAAGCCTGCTGCTCGCATCCCCATTTTGATCACTGATGCCAATGGTGTTTTTGTAGCCCGCGTCGCGAGCGATGCCAGTGGATATTACAATTACACAGAATTGAAGCCCGGAGTATATCTCGTATCACCCGACCCCGAAGCGATGAAGCGTGCCGGCTTCACCGCCCCCCCCGCCAAAGCCGTCACCATCCGCCCAATGAAAGAAGGAGACTACACCGACGGCGTTGATTTCGAAATTCTGAATTCTGAATTCTGAATTTGGAACTTGGAATTTGGAACTTGGAGTAACTAATTCACTTTTCCAAACTCCAAACTCCAAATTCTAATTTCTTTTTTTCCTTTTTCTGGAAAAATTTTCCATTTTTTGGAATGAATTTTTGAGTAGTTGATTTTATTGATATTGAAAATCAATCTTTTGTATATTTTTTTTCTGCTGGCACGACGTTCGTAAATGGAGCGCCCAAGAGTATCGAAATGGAAAAAGCATTACTCAAAAAAGTATTTATAGTGGACGACGACAATTTCAATTTGTCGTGGTACACTAAGCACGTGAGTGATCTTGGGAATTATGTAGTGTCAAGTTTCGATAATGGTCACGATTTACTCAATGCCCTCATCGATAAGCCGCAAATAATTTTTCTAGACCACAACCTCGGTACCATGACTGGTATAGAGCTTTTGAAAAGAATCAAACGTTTTGACCCCAATGTGTTCGTCATCTTTATCAGTGGACAAGATGATATGCAGACTGCGCTCAATGCGTTGAAGTTTGGTGCCTTTGATTATATCATCAAAGGAAGTGGTGACCTAGAAAGAATTACGAGCGTTTTGAAACGAGTGGATGATGTGCAAAATTTCCTACCAAAATCGAAGAGAGATTTTCTTTCAGTAGTAGTGAATTTTTTTGTGTGACATTGAATCGAGACGGGTTGATAGGATAAATAGAATTTTACATAGCGTTGTTTAGGGTTAATGTGAAGTGTGGTTAGATATAAATGTAGTTGTGTCAAACCGATCAAAAGGAAGTCCTGCATGCCCTTGTACTGTTCAACGCCCTGTTATTTTTTTGACAGGGCATCTCTCCCAACAGTACTTGGGCATATTAGGGACTTTTCTGGGTATGAGTCTCTTTTTTTCGAACTTGAAAACCTCATCTTTGAGTATGGTTTTCTCAAAAAGTGAACTGAATAAATAAGCATGAGCCAGAATTCGAATTTTCTATAACGTTTTTGAGGGAATAGCGTTTAATTTGTATTAAACATCTATTCCTTATATGGGTAGCTATAAAATTTTTATTGTTGAAGATGACCCCTGGTACGGAGAGATTCTGGAATATCATCTCTCTTTGAACCCTGATTATACCATCACGCGTTTTACGGAAGGAAAGGCTTGTCTGGATCGCTTGTACGAGAATCCCGATTTTATCACGCTCGATTATTCATTGCCAGATATGAATGGAGATAAGCTTTATGAAAAAATTAAACAAAATCTCCCATCTGTTCCAGCAGTAGTCATTAGTGGACAAGAAGATATTGGGGTGGCTGTGCAGCTCTTGAAAAGTGGTGTACACGATTATCTTTTAAAAGACGAAAACACAAAGGATCTTTTATGGAATAGCATTGTAAAAGCCCGCGAGACGCAGAGTTTGAGAAGGGAAGTGGAAAGTCTTCGTGAGGAATTAGGGCAGAAGTACGAATTCGAAAAGAGTATTAAAGGACAAAGTGCGGTGTTGAAGAAAACATTCGCACTGATGGAGAAGGCGGCAAAGACCAATATTAATGTTTCAATAACAGGAGAAACGGGTACCGGTAAGGAGTTGGTGGCAAAGGCAATTCACTACAATGGAGATAGAAGAAAAAAAGCATTTGTGGCAGTGAATATGGCAGCCATTCCAGCTGAACTTTTGGAAAGTGAATTGTTTGGTCATGAAAAAGGCGCATTCACTGGTGCAATGGCACGCAAGATTGGTAAGTTTGAAGAGGCAAGTGGAGGTACGATTTTCTTAGATGAAATAGCGGAGATGGATTTAAGCATGCAAACAAAATTATTGCGTGTACTTCAAGAAAGAGAAGTAGTGCGTGTTGGAGGCAATGAACGCGTTAAGCTCGATGTGAGAGTAATTGTAGCCACACATAAAAATCTTGCTGACGAAGTAAACAAGGGCACGTTTCGAGAGGATTTATTTTACCGTGTTGTCGGATTACCGATTGAACTACCGCCGCTGAGAGAACGAGCTGGAGATATTTTATTACTATCAAAATTTTTCATAGAAGAATTTACTGCGGCCAATAAAATGAAATCTGTTACACTGTCAAAAGCAGCAAAGGATAAACTGATGGCCTACAATTATCCCGGTAACGTGCGGGAATTAAAGGCAATGATAGATCTGGCATGTGTGCTTTGCGATGGCGTCGAAATAGGAGAGGATGATATTACATTTCCCTCTTCAAAAGGGCCAACCGAATTCAATGCGATTGAAAAAACATTGCGCGAATACGAATGTGATATTGTAAAATTTTATTTGAAAAAATATAATAATGATGTACTAGAGGTCGCAAGAAAACTAGATGTTGGAAAGAGTACCATTTATAAAATGATTAAAAACAAAGAAATAATTTTGGAATCATGAAAGGCTTGGTATTCACAGAATTTGTTGAAATGGTAGAACAGAAATGGGGTTTGGGTATGGTAGACTCACTCATCTCTGACGTTCGCCCCGCCAATGATGGAGCATATACTGCGGTTGGAAATTATCCGCATAGTGAAATGGTTTCCTTCGTGATAGCACTTCACAAGAGAACGGATATTCCCGTGAATGATTTGCTAAAGGAATATGGAAGGTATTTGTTTCATCGACTTGCAGTTACTCACGGTTACATCATTGCTGGTGTTAATGATACATTGACATTGCTTCAAGATATTGAGAAGATCATTCACGTGGAGGTGAAAAAACTTTATAAGGATAGTATGCCTCCGATGTTTACAGGAATGCGCATTTCAGAAGATGAATTGCATTTGGTATATCAGTCCCATCGAAGCATGTCGGATGTAGCAGTAGGATTGATGCTCGGCTGCGCAGAGCACTATAATGAAAAGATTACAATCGAAAAATTATCTTCATCAGAGGATGGTACATCCGTAGAATTTTTGGTGAAGAGACTGAGATAGCGTATGGAAGATCCAGAAGTTCTTAAGAGAATGTTGGAAAGAGAGCGAGCGGCGAGAAAGGCCGCTGAAAAGACGCTCGAAGAAAAAAGCCTTGAGATTTTTCGAATGAACGAAGAATTGAGAGGCTTAAATGGTATTCTAGAAGACCTTATCAACGTTAAGAATAAGGAGATGGCGAGCATGGCCAAAATGACCATGGAAAATCCAGATCCTCTTCTTCGCATTGATTTCAATGGGATGATTTTGCAACAAAATCCCGTCGCGTCAAATATCACACGCATTAAGTATGCTGGTGAATCATATAAGAGCGAAGCGTTTTGGAAGTTCATTGCTAAGAGTAATGAAGTTTTAAATGGAGGTGTAATTGAGCTTTTGGGAAATGAAAAAGTTTATTCCTTCTCTTTTGCCCCCAACAAGGATGGTGGTTATGTCAATGTTTATGGAAGAGACATCTCTGACCGGAAGACGACAGCCACGCGCCTAGAAAATCTTATCGAAAATCTTCAAGTAGGCGTTTTGGTTGAAGACGAAGACCGCAGAATTGTGCTTGCCAATCAGATGTTTTGTACGCTCTTCGGAATGGATGTAGATGCGCATACTCTGATAGGTGATGACTGTTCGACATACGCAGATTTGTCGAAGAATTATTTTGTAAATCCCAATCACTTTGTCAAAGATATTGATCGATTGTTAGAGGATAGAAAACTCGTAGTCGGTCAGGAATTGGAATTGGCAGACGGTCGTTTTTTTGAAAGAGATTTCATTCCACTTTTTGTAGAAGGGGAGTACAAAGGTACTATGTGGAAATATCGCGATGTATCCCTGCGAAAGGCTTCTGAGAAGGATTTGAAGTATAGTGAAGAAAAATACCGAAGCATCATTCGAAACATGAACCTAGGTTTGATAGAGGTGGATACAAAAGAACGCATTCTTTACGCCAATCAAAGTTTCTGTGAAATGTCGGGTTATGCACAAGAGGAACTATTGGGAAAGAATCCCTCAGAATTATTTCTACCAACCGAGAGCAAGCACTTAATGATCGAGAAGAATCTCGCTCGTCAACAAGGTATTTCTGATGCATATGAAGTAAACGTGGAGCTGAGGCAGGGTGATACGCGTTGGTGGTTGGTGAGTGGTGCTCCATTGTATAGCAATGAAGGGGAGCTGATTGGATCCATTGGTATTCACTTGGATATTACAAAGCAGAAGGAATTAGAGTACAATCTTATCACAGCGCGCCAACAGGCTTTGGCGTCGGCTACAGCAAAGGAAATTTTCCTTACCAATATGAGTCACGAGTTGCGCACTCCACTCAATGGAATTATGGGGATTGTGAGGGAACTTCGACGCACAGCTTCAGATACTGTCGTTAAGAATCACTTGGAAAGTGTACATTTTGCGGCCGAACACTTACTCAACATTCTAAATGATATCCTGGATCTGTCGCGGATTGATGCAGGAAAATTGACAATGGATAATGTTGGCTTTAAAGTGAATGAAGTCATTCATCGTTCTTTGGAAGTAAATCAATTGCGCGCGGAAGAAAAAGGATTGCAGATCCGAAGTGAGATAGATGAAGAGGTAAGTAAAGTATTGGTGGGCGATCCCATTCGTCTCCGACAGATTTTAATCAATTTAATTGGTAACGCCATTAAGTTTACCGATAATGGATATGTGAGCGTACGCTGCACCATGAAACAAGCTTTGGCCAATCGTCAATGGATCAATTTTGAAGTAGAGGATACAGGTATTGGAATGGATGAGGAATTTGTGAAAAACATTTTCACCAAATTCACTCAAGAAGATTCATCGATGAAGAGAAATTACGGTGGAGCAGGACTGGGATTGAATATTACCAAACAATTGACGGAACTCATGAAAGGAGTGATTACTGTCGATAGTAAAAAGGGCAAGGGCAGTAAATTCATTGTTTCTATTCCCTTTAAAATTGGTGATGAGTCTGACTTGCCGCAAGAATTATCGATATCTCCAGAAAACTTAAATCTTGAAAACATCAAGGTCCTCTTGGTGGAGGATAATCCGTTGAATCAGGAAGTTGCAAAGTTGACTTTAAAGCATCTTAAAGCTAAGGTGGATGTGGTAGGTGACGGTGCAGCTGCGATAGACAAACTTCGTTTGGTAGCCTATGATATAGTTCTAATGGACTTGCAAATGCCCATTCTGGATGGTTATGCCGCTACGAAAATCATACGTGATGAACTGAAGCTTATGGTTCCTATCATCGCTCTTACAGCCAATGCCATAAAAGGGGAGAGGGAAAAATGTTTGGACGCGGGAATGGATGATTTTATTTCGAAGCCTTTCGAAGAAAAGGATATTGCAAAAGTTCTGGTGAAATATGTTCTTGAGAAAAGAAAGGATCCTAATTCTGAAAAGAAAAAGGCGAATTATGATCTTACACGCCTTATTCAACTGAGCAATGGTGATATGTCTTTTGTGAAGAAGATGGTGACCATGTTCATTAAACAAACAGAAGATTTTCAAAAGGAATTTACTGAGATCCAAAAGGTGAAGGATATTGTGATGTTGAATAAACTATCTCATAAAATGAAGCCTGCTATTGACAATCTGGGAATAGTGGCGCTTACCACTTTGATAAGAGAATTGGAAAAGCGGGAGTTGTCATCAGACGAGGATTGGCTGGTACTACATGAGAAAGTGGATGAAGTAAAAGCCGTGTTGAAGCAGGTAGCCATTGAACTCCATAAAGAGATTTAAATGAAAAAAAACCGGTGGTTAGCCGGTTTTTTCATTTGTTTAAAGTTAGATCAGGAACCTGGAAGTGTTCGCGATCAAAATTTTGCACATGGCATAATGCGTTTTTTCATCGCACGCTCATTGTGTTTTGAAGCCCATTGATATGATAATGTCAATTCATGTGAACCAGCTGAACTCGCAATATTCAGACGTGAAATAGTGATATCATAACTATATCCAATTTTGTATTTACCTGCTTGAAACCCAAGTAGTGTAGCTATTGCATCGTGGTTGGCATAGCCGTATGTATTGCTCTTTGCTGGCAATCCACGATACCACAGGCCGATAATTATGGGATTGAGTTCATAATAGAAACCAAAATCAAGTTGATCGAATTCTCCTTGCATCATATAGTTTGCTGCAAATACGAGATAGTGGTCGAGTTTGGTAAGCGAGTGGTTTTTAATTCTAACTCGAAGTCCTCCATGCGCGGAATAGCGAATGGGTGTTGGTTGGTCATTGAATCCATAAAGCGACTCATTCGGTCTATTCAAGTGAAAGGCAGACATTCCAAACCAGAACTTTGGGCCATAGGTTAGAAATCCCGCGCCGAAATCGAAAAATGAAACGGGTTCCATGATTGGGAATTCAAGACTTGGAGAACTGCCTTCGCGAATCATCTGATCGTAAAAACGAAGTTTTGTGAAGTCTATGTTTTTGCTAACCAAAGACATTTCTAATGAAGGTCTAAAGAACCAATTTCTCTTGATTTTCGCTTCGTAGGCATATTGAAATCTCAAACTTGTATTTCGAAGTGCACCGCTTCCAGCGCGATCATGATTCACCAACACGCCCACACCGCTTTTGATGTTGGCGAGATAAGTGTCGTATGCAAAATTATATGCTTGAAATGCGCCGGGAATTGCCGACCATTGATTGCGAACTTGTGATGATGCACGGCTTTGCACGGATGCTCCGGCAAAGGCAGGGTTCATGTAAGTAGGTACCGCATAAAACTGTGTGAACTGCTGGTCCTGAGCAATGACTTGCGTACTACACAGGAGCGCGAAGAATATGTAGTAGATTTTTTTCATTGCTTATTTTACTAATAGAGTTACGTCACCAGCTTTTTCAAACTTTTGTCCGTCAACGAATCGAGCACGTACTTTCCAGACATATACATCTTGTTTGCAGAGTTGGCCTCTATAGAAGCCATCCCAGCCGCGGTTTACATCATTGCTCTCGTAGAGCAGCTCTCCCCATTTATTATATATCAATAATTGATACTCTGTCACTCCGCTATGAATTGGGAAGAATACATCATTGTCATAACTGTTTGGGTTATATGATCCACCTGCACCACCATTTGGGTCTGGAGTGAATGCATTTGGAAAATCAATGAGTCCTCCTTTCTTCGCATACACAGCATCTACAAGTCGCATCGTGTCTGGACAGTTGTACTCATTATTAGCTATCAAGGTTATACTGAAGATGCCTTCTTCTGTATAATAGTGAATCGGATTTTGATCATTCGAAAAATTACCATCACCAAAATCCCACTCATATGAATTAGCATTGCTCGACAAGTTCAAACAATACACAGGCTGACTTGGAATACTAATTTCATTCGGTGTCACTGTAAATGCTGCTTGTGCATTTGGATACACTTGAATGATTTGTTCTTGAACCATTTGCTCTGTGCTACCATCAAAACCATTGATGATAAGCGTTACAGTGTATGTCCCGGGCTGATAGTATGTGTATACTGGATTGGTCGCATTCGCTTGTCCACCATCTCCAAACAACCAAGTTGAAGAAGATGCATATTCTGATAAGTTGTTGAACTGCACGGTGAGTGGTACGCAGCCAGCTGCTGGTCCTTCAAAATTCACGACGGGTGGTGGTGGTAAAATCACCACTGTTTGATAAGCAGTGTCAGAGCAGAAGTTATTGGCTCCGATCAAACGCACATTGAACGTTCCCCAAGTCGAATAAGTATAACTTTCTGGATTTTCTATATTGAGATCTGTACCGTCGCCCATTCTCCATTCCCAATTGAGGTTGCCACCAATACTCTGATTCTCGAGTGTTACTGTGGCATTGGGCCAAACTTGTTCTTCGGGACTAGCTGTGAAAGCCACCTGAGGTATGGGATACACAGCTACGAAAGCGTCCGCTGTATCAATACATCCAAATTGATTTTGAACAACCAGTAATACATTGAATGTGGTATCTTCATCAGTCCAGTTGAAGAATGTGTGAGTTGGTTCAAACTGATTGCTCATTTCACCATCACCAAATATCCATTGGTAGGTCCAGCCTCCATCTGTATTGTTGTCAAACTGAACAGTAAGCGGCGAACACCCCTGGGCATTTACCGTGAAATCTGCCTCCAACTCTGGAGATACTTGCACTACAACCTGATCAGAGCTTTGACATCCATTTTCTGTAGTTGCATAGAGCCTTACTACATACGTCACCGTCTCTTGACTAAAATTGTAAAATACGTGTGTGTGTAGAGAATCACTAATGTTTGATGTTTCTCCAGTTCCGTAAACCCATTCATAACTTGTCGCACCAATAGAGTTATTTGCGAATGTTACACTTTGTGGATAGCAACCAAATAAGGTATCGATGGCGATATCGGCAATTGGATTAGCATAAACATACATGTTTACTCTAGCTGTGTCAACACAACCATATAAATTCTGAGCAATTAATTCAACAGGATAAATTGAATTTTCGCCATTGAGTGCTCCATAGGTATGCGTAGGTTGTGGCAGTGATGAAACGCCACCATCACCGAAGTTCCATGTAAATGAAGTCGCTCCAATACTTTGATTTGCGAAATCGGCCACATGAGGCGCGCAACCCGCTGTATCAGTTGAGAACAGTGCCCTTACTTCTGGGAATAATGTGAAATCGACAATAGATGAACTGCTACATCCAATGGCATTGAAGGCTTGCAACCGAATGGTAAATGTCTCAACATTATTTCCAGGTGCGGCATATACGTGCGCGTGAATGCTATCAGCAATAGCAGATGAAGAACCATCACCGTAGGTCCATAAATATGATGTTGCAAACTGGCTTTGATTGGTAATTTCAAGCGGAGCTGGTTCACATGCCGCAGATTCATCAATGATGAAAAAAGCGATTGGCGCGGGATATACGATGATATCTTGAGTTGTGGTATCGGTACATCCATATGATGATGTTGCAACCAACTGAATTTCATAAGTGGCAGCGCTATCTCCAGGATTGCCATAAAACACGGATGGGAATTCTGTATTTGCGACAATGCCATTTCCAAATTCCCATGAGAAGTTCTGTGCGTTTTGAGAATTATTCAACATC
This sequence comes from Flavobacteriales bacterium, assembly GCA_046309775.1. Classification (GTDB taxonomy): domain Bacteria; phylum Bacteroidota; class Bacteroidia; order Flavobacteriales_D; family Sanyastnellaceae; genus JAIXWP01. The sequence goes on along the minus strand of JBKCOM010000148.1, from coordinate 5,967 downwards.
GCTACAGTTATAGGTCCACAAACTTCACCGGGATCATTGAAAGCCGCGACCACCTTTGGGAATACTTGAACTGGTAAAGTAAAAGTATGAGAACATCCGTCAGCAGAAATGGCTGTGAGGATTACGTTGTATGTAACTACGTTATTTGTATTATTCACAAACGTTGTAGAGTGATTGAGTTCAGCGTTGTTTGAGGTGGCGCCATTGCCATAATCCCAATTAAACTGGCTTCCGTTAATGGATACATTGGTAAAATTCACAGTGAGTGGGCTGCAGCCAGCAGTATTGTCAATTGAGAACTGTGCTATAGGTCCAGGGTGCACAGTAATTGTGCTCGTGGCAATATCCACACAACCGAATGCTGAGGTACCTTGTAAAGTAACCGTGTACTCGATGGGTGTGGTTCCGAAATTATTGAATGTAACGTTCGGAATTGGAGCTGTAGAAGTTTGTCCATTACCAAAATTCCATTGATAGGACTGAACTCCAGAAACGAATGGCATAGTCACATTGAGTGGTGAGCATCCACTAAAATCTGTTATTGAAAAATCGAAATTAGCTTGTGGGTAAACGATGATTTGTTGTGTGATGGTATCATTACATCCATTGACTGAATATGCAATCAATGTCACATCGAATGTCTGAATGAATCCAGTAGTATTTTCATAGAGATGCGTTGGCTGAAATGCTGTTGTGGTCGTTCCGTCGCCCAAATCCCAGAAGTAGCTTCCTGCATTGATAGAAGTGTTCTGAAATGGTATTTCAAAGGGCGCACAACCGGGAGGTGTGTTTCCATCATTGAATGAAGCAACAGCCGCCGCAAATACGGTTACATAAGCAGTGTCGCGTATGCTACAACCGAAGTTATTACTAGCGGTAAGTACAATAACGAAAGTCGAATCAGTCAGTGTATTATTTACAAATGTTGCTGAAGCGCTCGGTTCGGTAGAGGTTTCACCATTTCCAAAATTCCAAATGTATTGGGTAGCATTGGTAGAGTTTTGATCAAACTGCACTGTAACTGGGGAACAACCACTATCGATGTTTTGAATAATATTGGTGGTGGGGCGAGCCTCAATAGTAACGTTCATTGTAGTGCTATTGCTACAATTCGGTGTATTCACTGTAAGGCTTACAGTATATGTGCCGGGGTTGTCATATAAGTGTGTTGGGTTTTGAAGCGTAGAAGAGAATCCATCACCAAAATTCCAAAGAACACTGGTAATAGGTTGCCCTGCCGCTGTAGTGGATGCATTCGTAAACTGCGCTACTTCACCTTCACATAGATTGGTCACACTGATGGCAGCAACCGGAGAAGGATGTATAGTGATAACGTCGTTGTCTGTTCTACTACATCCATTAGAATTCGTTACTGTCAAAGAAACGGGGTGTGTTCCAACGGAATTGTAGAAAACTGGAGGAGGAGTAGGACCCGAAAGAACGTTCGGTGCCGTGTTGAATGTCCAATTCCAATTTATAACATCACTAGAAACATTGGCCGTATAGTTCACTGTCATTTGATCACATCCAACTGTTGGAGAGGGAATGATATTTACAGTTGGCCTTGGCAGTACAACAATCTGAACTGTTGCTTCGTCGGTGCAGCCTGCGGTCGCCCCAGTAATACCGACTCGCGTTCTGACAGTATATGTTCCCGGAGAATTGAATACATAGGTTATGTTACCACTTCCTGTAGTAATCCAGTTATTGTTTACACCAAAGTTCCACTGGTAGTTGTTACCTCCGGTAGATAATTGTGTGAACGTAACACTTTGTCCCGCACAAATAGTATCGTTGTTGGCACTCAAACCAGCTACTGGAGGTGGTACAATCTGAATAGTAATAGAAGTCGGTGCAATTCCGCAGAAGTTACTATCCAACAATTGAACAGTGTATGTACCAATGCCCGGATAGTGCATTGTCTTCGGGAATGTTGGTGGCCAAGGCGTCCAATCAATGATACTATCGTGACCTAAATTCCAGTAATCACCGAAATTCCAATATTCGTAACGTTGATAAATATTACCTTGAAATAAACAGTTGCGTTCAGTGATATTTGTAAATGTTACCGTGGTATCAGGATAACATAAAAGCGTGGCACTCGCACCAATTCCAGGATCATCTAAATCCCAAATGCGAATAGGATTGAAGGTGGCTTCTGATTCACCACCTTGAATAGTATTACAATAGTTCTCTGCGGTAAGTCTTACCACAGTTTCACAATCTACTGTTCCTACATCATATAAATGTGAGATGGTTTGTTGCCAATTAGTGTGATCAAATACAAGCGGAGCACTGCCATCTCCAAAATCCCATGTAAAGGTTGTGTTGTCTGATACGTTGGTGGAACTATTAATGAATTCCATTACTTGAGGTGCGCACGCTTGCGTGAGACCCCCAAGTGGAATTTGAATCGAAGCACTTGTTGCTTCTTCCATTACTACTTCACCAGTAATAACGCAACCTGTAGCTACTTCAGTAATGGTAACGGTGTACGTTTCAACCGTAGCTGCATAAACGTGATTGATAATGGTAGGCGTTGTCCAAGAAGTTCCGGTAGTGTTGGGCGTGCCATCGCCCCAATTAATAACGTATGATCCCCAGTTGTTTGGCGACTGGAGATTAAAGCTAAATGGCGTGCCTACACAGTGATACCAACGCGGTGTGTAAGTAGGATTGCCATTGAAATCAAACACGCGTGGACACTGTGCAAATACTGAAGTATTGAGCACAAATCCTGCGAGGATGGAGAATAACAACTTTATTACTAAAGACTTTCTCATACCCCTGTCTTACGCAATGACTTGAATAAGGGTACATTTTTTAGAGAATAATTAGATGAAAAATGAATTTCGTACCTTAAATATGTCCTTTTATTCGCTCTAACATTTCACCCACTGCCGGACATACCAACGTGTTTTTGAATGTTAAGTCTATAATCTGACTCATATTCTTACGATCCGTGTGAGGATATTCTCTACAAGCTTTCGGGCGAACTTCGTAAATCTTGCAATAGTTATCATCATCTAAAAAAAGGCAAGGTGATGAATTGAGCACCCAGTCGCCATCTTCATCGATGTGTAAATTTTTTGATGTGAATTCAGAAGGTCGCACTCCGAGGTGTTTCGAAATTCGGTCGATGTCCACGTCTCTAAATATTGGGCTTGTCGTTTTGCAACAGTTGGCGCATTGCAAGCAATCCACCTTTTCAAATACTTCTTCATGCGCCTCATGAAAAAGAGCATCGAGATCTTTTCGCTTAGCCCATTGTGAAAGAAGTTTTTTATTCTCCTTACGATTGTTTTTTGATCGCTCCAGATATTTTTTTAAAGAATCAGTCACAAAAAAAGACTAGTGAGGATCGCTGAAGGCTGGGTTATTGATGAATGAGGTATCTGTCAAGGTTCTCAAAAAGGCGAGCAAATCAGCCTTTTTCTGAGGTGTCAACATTAAACCACCCGAAGTATATTTCATGAATGGTGAAATAGTACTCGAAGGATGCCCCCCAGAATTGTAATGCTCTATTACTTGTTCGAGCGTAGTAAAACGACCATCATGCATATAAGGAGCAGTGAGCTCAATGTTTCTTAATGTAGGTGTTTTGAATTTCCCGCTATCCAATTCATTAAGAGTAACCAAAAACCTTCCTGGATCATCGTCGAACTGCGTATCCAAACCATTGTTTTGAAATGTGTAATTCGTGAGCTGTAGTCCACCGATGCTATGGCAGTGAAAACAATCAGCTCCGCCTTGGAACATCGGGTTCTCTTCAGGATCGCCACCTTCGGTCACAAATAAGGTAAATCCTCTTTGTTCCGCTTCTGTGAATGCATACTGCCCAACACGTTGCTGGTCGAACTTTGAATTCGAACTAATCATTGTTCTTAAAAAACTCGCTATGGCCTTTGTGACGCGATCGCGCGTGATTTCGGATGTTCCGAACGCTGCACGAAATTTCTCTGCATATTGTGGGTCATTGCGCAATGATTCAAGTGCATTTTCCCAAGTGTTGTTCATTTCAATGGGATTTTCAATCGGCTCAATAATCAGCTGTTCTAAAGTTGCCGCTCGCCCATCCCAAAAGAAACTGGTGCTCCAACCCATATTGATCAAAGGCATGGCTTGTCTGGTGCCAAGTGCCCCTGTTACTCCCATCGAAAATTGAGCAGGATCACTGAAACCATGTTCTGGAAGGTGACAACTACCGCAGGATTGCGTATTGGTGGAACTTAATTTTTTTTCCCAAAATAAATATCTGCCAAGCTCAATGCCCTCTATCGTTAGTGGATTGTCGACAGGAACATCCATTGGCGGAAAAAAGGGAGGAATGTCTAAATCGTAAGGAGTGCCATAGCTGATATCTGGATTGTTATCGGCGGGTTGTTCCTCTTCTTTATCCGGACGACAAGCCGAAACCATTACAGTGACTATAATAATAGTCGCCACCCAAAATGTATTTCGAGACTTATTCATTCACTCAAAGGTAAGAAGGATTGGTTTTGAACAAAATTCCAATCTGTCAATGTTTTTAAAAATGCGAGTAAATCTTCTTTTTCTTGAGTTGTCCAATTCATTGGACGAACGCGAAAATCTTGATTTTCGTGACCCTCGCCACCCTTGTTATACATTTCAATCACCTCTTCCAACGTGTTGATGCTCCCATCATGCATGTACGGTGCGGTGAGTTCAATATTGCGAAGCGTAGGAGTTTTGAATTTGCCAATATCTGCTTTGTTATAAGTAATTCGTTCTTTGCCATTATCCGCATAGCGCCTGTACAAACCAATATTGTAATATTCAAAGTCTGTGAAGAATGGCAGACTATGACATTTCATGCAAGCGGCTTTTTCGCTAAAGAAAATCGCTTTGCCACGTTTTTCACTCTCATTGAATTGCGTCGAATCCTTGTAATAATACCAACGATCAAAGCGTGAGTCTGCAGAGACAAATGTTCGCTGAAAATTGGCAAGTGCCCTCATGATTACATTTTCATCTAGCTCTTTTCCATACGCAACAAGACTCAAGTCATTGTATTTTTTTATAGACCTCAATCTCACAGCCGCTTCATGCAGGGGAAGGTCCATTTCGATAGAGTCTTGAACAGGCGCAAGCACTTGTAGTTCTAATGTCGGCACACCGCCTTCCATCATGAAGCGTGGCATCCAAGCAAGATTGGCAAGGGTGGGAGCGTTGCGTTTGCCTTTTTTTCCATGCGCTCCAACACTCGTTTGTCTGCCGTCTGTAAACGCCATAGATGTTACATGACAGCTTGCACACGACATGGTCTCTTGTGCAGATAGTTTTTTTTCATAAAACAACCTTCTTCCCAACTCCACGCGGAGCGCAGTGGGACGATTGTCGTCAGGAAATTTTATTTTTGGGAAAAAAGAAGGGGACTTTATCGTTATTTCTTTATCTATTTTTTGTTGGGTAGGCTTGCAGGCCGCCAGAGCAACAACAAATAGAATCAAAAGAATAAATTTAGAGTACATGTCACTCTACTTCAAATGATAATGCGACGTTCTCAACAAAACGTCTCGCGAGGCTCATATTACCGGTGGTGTGGGTGAGATAGTCAAAGCTAAGATCGATTTGATCGTTTGGATTGTCTATAAATTTTTTAATGTCCATTTTTACTTGAATGGTATAATTGCCGTCTTTTTCGGCTACTACACTCACAGGCAATTCCACTGTTCGGTAGAGGATGTCTTCGCCCGAATGAAACGTAAATGGATTAATTAGCTGTGCACCTTCTTGACCAGTCAAGTCCAAACGTCCTTCGAATTTTGTGAAAATATACCCAGTACTCCAAGTCCAAAACATACCGCTTGAGCCTTGCACGCTGAGTGGATGGCTATTTGGATATTGCGAAGGGTCTTGGTCTTTGTTTCGTTCGGATGGAACACCAATGCTCATTTTCAGAGTGGTGTATGACGCTTCTTTGATTTCAGATTCTATCACGAGGGG
>JBKCOM010000147.1:0-48879 GCA_046309775.1 Flavobacteriales bacterium | reverse complement strand
TATTTGAATGGATTGAAATATGGTATAATAAAAACAGGAGACACGGTACATTGGACTACTTGACAATCGAAGAGTTCGAAGAATTAACGAAAATCAAAAATGCCGCTTAACTTTTTGTCCGGTTTTTTGTTGCAGGTTCATTGGGATATGCTACAAAAGTAAGCAAGCTTTCAATCTTCGCTGAATTTAAGATAATCACACAATTGGCTTACTTCTTCCTCCGACCAAATGCGCATTTTCATCAAATCTTCACAAACCGTAAAAGGTCCATGCTTTTCAAGATACGCGCGAATGATCTTAGCTTTTTTCCAACCTATGTAGGGATGCTTTCCCATGATAGAGTCGCTGGCGCTATTGATATTGATGCGCTTGATATTTTCACCGAAACAACAGGTATGAAGAAGTACGCTGTCGCAGATTTCGCTCTTTAAATTGTAGGTTTCCCTAACCTGCGAAGTATCAATGAAACCACCAAGAGCATCTCGATACTTGAGGATTTTTCTTGCCGAATAAGCACCAACGCCTCGAATTAGTGAAAGTGTTGTAGTGTCAACCTCGTTGATCGGCAAATTCAATAATCTCCAGCGGTATTCGCTTTTTTTATCCTGTCCGCTTTTTTCAAATCCATACCTGCTTTTTTGATAGGTCGATTCAAACCGATGAGCGTAATCATTGTCAAATGAATCAACAGTGCTGCTATCTCCGAAGTAATGCACGATGTCAATTTGTATGGTTTCTTTTTGAAAGAAGAACGGCAATGCCCATTGGACTGTTCCTACAATCACTACCATAACTACCAAAAAAAGAATTCCGTTTTTTTCCTTCTTAGAAAAAGTCAAAAGGTCCTTCCATGTTTCTTTATTCATGCAGCTAAACTAGCCACGGCACGCGTGCTTGAGACTGCATAAATTATGGAATATTATGTCTTATTTATGTCTGGAAATTATTCCACTTTTTACCCTTGAAAAATAAGATTGCAAATCTGCTTTGACTTCTGAACTCATAATGAGAAGTCCGATAATATTCGGAAATGCCATAGCCAGAATCATCATATCAGAAAAATCCATAACCGCTCCCTTTCCACTGGAGGCGCCGACAAGCGTGCACAATAGGAAAATCACTTTAAAAGTAAGTTCACTTTTTTTGCTTTCTCCAACGAGATATGTCCAAGACTTCAATCCATAGTATGACCAGCTAATCATGGTGCTAAATGCAAATAGGAAAATGGCGACGGTCAATACATAATCGAATCCTACAAACTGCGACTTGAAAGCGGCATTGGTGAGTGCTACACCATCCAGTCCTTGGGGATCTTGCGCGAATCCGGTGAATATAAGAACCAAAGCAGTCATGGTACAAATCACAACAGTGTCGATGAAGGGCTCGAGCAATGCGACGATGCCTTCGCTGACTGGCTCGTCAGTCTTTGAGGCACTGTGCGCTATGGATGCGCTTCCTACACCGGCTTCATTGCTGAATGCTGCTCTTCGAAGCCCCATTATCAAAACACCCAAGAAGCCTCCTTTAGCAGCATCTGCATTGAATGCTCCGTTGAAGATTTGTGAAAACGCTGTTCCAATAAAATCATAGTGCATTCCTATAATAACAAGCGCCACTCCGACATAAAGAATCACCATTAATGGAACTATCTTGTCAGTCACTTTTGCAATTGACTTTATACCCCCTACGATCACCAAACCTGTCATCACAGCTAGAATAGCACCGACTAAAAGACTGTGATTGGAAAGTGATGGAAATACAGTTGATAGTTGTAAAAAGGTTTGGTTGGCTTGATACATATTTCCACCACCAATGCTGCCTCCTACGCAAAGAACAGCAAAGGTCACTGCGAGAATTTTTCCAAAGCGTCCCATGTTGCGCGCTTTGAGTCCTTTGCTCAAATAGTACATCGGTCCGCCACTTACGCTTCCATTTGGGTTGATATTCCGATACTTCACAGCGAGCGTACATTCAACGAATTTGCTAGACATTCCCAACAAACCTGCTGCGATCATCCAAAATGTAGCGCCTGGTCCGCCTACGGCCATCGCTGTGGCAACGCCAGCTATGTTTCCCATTCCAACAGTGCCAGATAGGGCAGTAGCTAAAGCTTGAAAATGAGAAACTTCTCCTTTATCCTCAGGCTTATCAAATCGACCTCTTATTAGGTCAATTGAATGCTTGAAGCCTCTCACATTGACAAACCCCATTTTTATCGTAAAAAAAATAGCTCCTAGCATGAGCCATACGACCACTAGGGGAATGCTGATTTTCTTTTCATCGCCATTGGGATGCAACAGAGGTTGTCCTTGATCATCCATGATGCGTGGATCATAAAGACCTAAAGCTGCAAATGGATCACTAAACAAGAGGATACTTACCCATTCAACAAACGGTGTGAAGACAGAATTGACTTTTTCTTGGCCACTAGATGGAGTGATTTCAAAGCTTTGAGTTGAAACCTTCCCAGAAGCATCAGTGATTTCTACTTGATAAGCTCTTCCTTCCTCAAAACCAACTCCTTCCATCGAATTCAACGAAATGTCTTGTTTTGACCACTTTATTTTTTTTGGAACGAAAGTGTTGTCAGTCAGCTTTATAATAGCTTCCCCATCTTTGATTTCGGAACTTGGATTCTCAGTTACAATCTCAAATTGATTGGCAAAAACATGGCTCGAAAAGACTAGTAAAAAAGCTAAAATGCTGGTTTTTGGAAGGTTAAAAAATCTCATATCCGCAAATAAAAGCATCTTCGCATAATTGTGTATATCGTGTGAATATTCTGTTAATTGTTATTTATCCACAAACTCGCATCTTTGCGGCGTAATGGCAGAGAATTTCATCGTTTCAGCGCGTAAGTATAGACCTGACACTTGGGATACAGTGGTGGGGCAAAAGCATATTACGTCGACTCTTCAGAATGCCATCAACAATAATCAAATCGCGCAAGCATATTTGTTTACCGGTCCAAGAGGTGTTGGTAAAACGACGTGCGCGCGCATATTTTCCAAAGCTGTCAATGGTCAAATAGACCAAGACATCCAAGATTTACAATTCAACATTTTCGAGCTGGATGCTGCTTCCAACAACTCCGTAGATGATATCCGTGTGATTGTGGATTCAGTGCGCATCCCACCGCAAGCTGGAAAATATAAGGTGTACATCATCGACGAGGTTCACATGCTGTCGCAAGCGGCGTTCAATGCGTTTTTGAAAACGCTTGAAGAGCCACCTGCTCACGCCATTTTCATTTTAGCAACAACAGAAAAGCACAAAATTTTACCTACGATTCTCAGCCGTTGTCAAATATTTGACTTCAATAGGATCAAGGTGAAAGATATGACAGAGCATCTTGCGTCCATTGCGGCGAAAGAAGGTGTTACTGCTGAACCCGATGCGCTGCACGTTATTGCGCAAAAGGCAGACGGCGCAATGCGCGACGCACTGTCAATTTTCGACCAAGTAGTTGCTTTTTGTGGTAGAAATCTCACCTATCAAAGCGTAATTCAAAACCTCAATGTTTTGGATTATGAATACTACTTCCGACTTACAGACTTTATTTTAAAAGAAGATATTCCCGGTGCTCTGATGTTGTTCAATGAAGTATTGAACAAAGGATTCGATGGGCATCACTTCATAACAGGACTAGGCTCTCATTTCAGAAATCTGATGGTCTGCAAAGATCCAATCACACTTCAGCTTCTGGAGGTAAGTGAGAATGTGGCAGCTAAATATGGCCAACAGGCGCAAGAAACAGACATCCGTCTCTTGATCAAATCAATGGAGTTGGTCAATGAATGTGATACGCAATACAGAACAAGCAAGCATCCGCGATTACTTGTAGAACTCACCTTAATGCAGGCATGCAGTATTCTCTACAATCAAAGAGAAGGTGAAAAAAAAAAATAAAAATTAAACCGTTCCGCTCGGCGGAATCTTCCCCCAATCTTCAAACGACTCCTGTAAAACCCGCACCAGTGGCGGTAACCAACGTTGCTAACCCTACTATGGTGGTAAAGGAAACTGTTGCTTCAACCATCAAACCTTCTGCGGAGAATAGAGCGAAAATCTTTAGCAGCCCTGATTTTATTTCGATCAAACAGCTTACGAGCACAGCTAAAGCTGCCGTGGAATCAGTGACACAGGCTATTGCGGAGGCTCAACAAGAAGATAGACTGCGTGAGTTTAATCAACAAGAGTTTGAAGAAGCGTGGAAAGATTTTACTGTAAAAAAGCTAGCAACCAATGCCTTGGCGCAGTCGGCTTTTCAGGTGGCTTTGCTCAAGCTCAATGAAGATTATTCGGTTGAAGTTTCTTTTCCGAGTACCACTCAAGAATATTATTTCAATGATTTAAAAAGTCAGCTTGCTGAGTTTTTAAAAAATGAATATCGAATGAATGGCATCACCTACAAGGTGATGGTGCAGAAAAGCGACGAGGTGCGTGTTACTTCTGTAATGAGCGAGAAAGACAAATTTGAAGCTATGCGCGAAAAAAATCCTGCTTTAGAAGAATTGCGTAGAAAATTCAATCTTGAAATTCCATTCTAAGATTTGGAAGCAAACTCCAAAATCTCTTTGGAGAAATTATCCCAGCTTAATTTCACTTTTAAAGAGCTCATGTGCTGCGCCCAATGGTCTTTTGGAAATGAAAAGAACTTTTCAATGCCCGATACAATTGCTTCTGTCTCAGGTTGAGGAACAATAATTCCTGTCTTTTCATCTGCAATTATTTCTTTTAATCCTCCGACATCTGTAGCAATGATTGGGATTTCAAAGTGGAATGCAATCGCAGAAATTCCGCTTTGTGTGGCGGTTTTATACGGAAGCACTACTGCATCCGAAGCGCCGAATAACACAGGTACTTCATGATCAGCGATGTAACCCACCTTCAAAGAAACCGAATGTTTGTTCGGTAGTTGATCGATTTGATTTTGATAACTATCAAAACTGCCATATGATTCTCCAGCAATAATGAGTTGATAGTCATCCCCCAATTTTCCAAAAGCATCAATCAATAAATCAAGGCCTTTGTAGTCGCGAATAAATCCGAAGAACAGTAGCGTCTTTTTATTAGGATTAAGGCCAAGTTTTTCAATGGCCTGTGATCGGGGCATTAGTGCTCCGAAATGATCGTATAACGGATGCTCTTTCAGTAAAATGCGAGCATTGGGTTTGAGTGATAGTATATCTTGTCTTACGCTGTCGCTCATCGCGACAAACATATCATTTCTATTTAAAAAATATTTAGCAAAAGCCTTATCGAAAAATTTACGTTCATGAGGAATGGCATTATCGACAATCGTCATCACTTTAGTGCCTTTGGATTGAAGACTTCCGGCGACATATCCTAGACATGGAGCCATATAAGACATCCAATATTTCATCACCAATAAGTCAGGCTTCTCCGCTGCTATTTTAGAGGCAGTAGACATCCAATTAAATGGATTGACCGAATCTAGAATACGAACAGAAGGAATGGCATCTGCGATGTCATCTTCAGATACCATTTGCGTTTTCCCAGGGAATAAAATTTCAGGGTATTGGCGTGTGAATGTGTAAGCCGTCACTTGATGTTCCTTTTCCATGGCTCTGTAAAGTGAACCATTGAATTGTGCTATGCCGCCTCTGAACGGATAGAAGGTTGATAGGTAGGCTATTTTCATTCTTTGATTAATCCAATGATTTCATTGTAAACGCGATCCACACTGATGTCATTCATGCAGTGATTCGAGCGAGTACATTTGCTACCGTAGTAGCAATCGCAACCGCTCGTGGGTTCTACAATCACTCCTTGACCGTATAGTTCAAATTCATATTTATTGAAAATATTATTGAACAATACCATCTTTTTGTCCAAGCCTAGCGCAATGTGCATCATCATACTTACTGCGGTGACGATTACATCACAATGACTTACCAATGCGATGAATTCATCCAATTGAAAATGGCCGGGATAAAAACATCCTGTTGCTTGGACATAATAACTGTTTACATCATCTTCATCTTTTCCACCTAAAACAATTGGATAATATCCGTTTTCTTGAAGTTTCTTGATGAGTGCGATCCAATTGTCTTGAGGCCATAGACGCGTTTGCCAGCGCACGCCACAACCCGTATTCAATCCGATTATTTTTTTACCAGCAGCTTCATCACGTAAGGTATTCCACTTAGCGGCGAGCTTTTCATTATAGTTGAGTTTGTATTTTTCTCCTCTAAAATCAAGATGACAGATCTCAAAAATTTCCTCTAAATAGTTTTTGGTATTGTGCTTTGAAATATTGTCGAACAATCCTGTGACGAGCTTGTGTTCTGCCGCAGGAGTGGCCGCATCGATATGATGATTATTGAGGATAAAACCAAATTTTTGCTTGCTCGTTACTTCTGCGAGCAATGCGCAAGCCTCGACCTCTTTATCCAAGTTGATGGCGATGTCGTAGGTCTGCGTTTTTATTTTGTAAAAAGAAAGAAAATCAGGAGTAAAAACTTCGTCAATCATTTCTTTAGGTAAAACCGCTGGACTCTGAGTCAACCATGTAACATGGCTGTTCGGATGCTCTTGCTTCAAGCGCGTGAGTAGGGGAGTGGTTCGAATCACGTCACCAATCGCGCCGAGTTTGATGATGAGAATGCGCGTTTTGATAGGATCGTATTCGTCGCACGAAGAACACACTTTTCCTCTTTCCTTATTGGGCTTGCAAGGTATACCTCCACGAAAGAGTCGACAGTCGTATTTAATCGAATTATATTCGGACATGGCGCGAAAATAATCTGCTTCTTTGAACTTTCAGCCTTTCTTGTGGTTTTCAGGGTTGTATTATTTCATCATGAAACTCATCACATCCCTACTTGCAGCCTTGTTGCTGTCTATTACTGCTTTTACGCAAGCTACCATCAACGGCTCTGTTGTAATCAAGGCCACTAACGAACCCATTCCATTTGCTCCCGTGGTCATCCAAGGTACTACCACAGGTGCAAATACGGATCTAGACGGGAATTTTAGTATTACAGGCTTGAAGCCAGGGCTTTACAATTTAGAATGTAATTATGTTGGTTACAAAAAGCAGGTCATATTCGAAATTGAAGTGACCATTGACCGCCCTGCATTTGTAAAATTTGAATTGGAAGAAATTTCCACAGAAACAAAAACCATCGAAATCGTGGCGTCTGGTGTTTCCAACGTGGAGGAGTCTCCAATTTCAGTTCGCACTATAGGAACCAACGAAATCAAGCGAAATCCTGGAGGAAATCGCGATATCTCGCGAGCAATTCGCTCTTTACCAGGTGTGGCGGCTATTCCAAGTTTTAGAAACGATATCATTATTCGCGGCGGTGCCGCTAATGAAAACCGATTTTATATTGATGGAATAGAAATCCCAAATATCAATCACTTTGCAACTCAAGGCGCCAGCGGTGGTCCAGTGGGTTTGATAAATGTCGATTTAATTCGCGAAGTTGAATTTTATTCAGGCGCTTTTCCCGCGGCACGCGGAAACGCACTGAGTTCTGTTTTGGAATTTGGATTTAAAGAAGCGCGAAAAGATAAGTGGACCGCTAACTTTGTAGTAGGTTCAAGCGATATTGGTGTCACTACAGAAGGACCAACAGGAGATAAATCGGGTCTGGTACTTTCAGTGCGCAGAAGTTATCTTCAGGGACTAGCTTCTTTTTTGGGACTTCCTTTTTTACCCACTTATAATGACATAAATCTAAAGTGGAAGTACAATATCAATGAGAAAAATCAAATCACCATCATCGGTGTTGGAGCTTATGATCAATTTCGATTAAATACAGATTTGGCGAGCGATACAACATCAGAAGATTTTCTCAGAAATACCTATATCCTCGACAATCTCGTGGTAAACGAACAGTGGAATTATTCTACAGGGATTAAGTGGGATCGTTTTTCGGAGAAGGGTAGAACTTCTCTCATTCTTAGTCGGAATGCGCTTCAGAATGATGCGTTCAAATATGAAAACAACGATGAAAGTCTTCCTCGAACATTTGACTATACAAGCAGAGAGACGGAAAACAAAATACGTTTAGAACATAAACTCAACCTTACCAACGGTTGGAAACTCTTGGTGGGTGCTGGTGCTGAGTATGCTCAATTTTCTGTAGGAAACTCCAGTTTTATATTCAATCCTCTTTTGGATTCAGCAGTGAGACTCATTCAAAACACTTCCTTAGACCTTTTCAAATACGGGGTATTCGCACAGAGTAGTAAAACTCTTCTTAATAATAAACTTGTTGTATCAGGAGGTCTGCGTTTGGATGGAAGCGATTTTAATTCAACCATGACTAATGCATTGAACCAGTTTTCTCCCAGAATTTCAATGAAATATCGCTTCGCCCCGCAATGGAGTTTCAATGCGAATACGGGTATTTACTATCAATTACCTGCGTATACAGTGCTCGGATTCGAAACAAATGGACAACTAATAAACACCGATGCTTCCTACATCAGAAATGTTCAATACGTGGCAGGCTTTGAATACGATTGGTCAGCACGCAATTCTGTCATTACAGTGGAGGGTTTTTATAAGGACTACAGCAATTATCCGATCAGTATTTCAAAAGGTGTAAGCTTGGCCAACCTTGGTGCTGACTTTGGTGTAATTGGAAATGAGGAACTGGATTTCATTGGTCTCGGTCGCGCTTATGGTGCTGAATTTTTGTTTCAGCAGCGATTCTTCCAAGGCTTTTACGGAATTCTGGCCTACACTTTCGTGAGGAGTGAGTTTACCGACATTCGTGGAAATTACGCTCCTTCGAGTTGGGACAGTCGCCACTTGATAAGTGCTACTGCGGGAAAACAATTTGGAAAAAACTGGGAAATCGGAGGACGTTTCTTATTTAGTGGCGGCCTTCCTTACACCCCTGATGATGTCACAAATTCCATGTTGATTAGCAATTGGGAAAGGTTCGGAATTGCACTTAATGATTGGTCTAGACTCAATTCGGAGCGTATTCAACCATTCCATCAATTAGATATTCGCGTGGACAAAAAGTGGTTCTTCACCAAATGGTCGTTGAATCTTTTCGTAGATATTCAGAATGTGTATAATCGCGAAAATGAAGTGAAGCCTTTGTTGGACGTGTTGCGTAACGGTCAAGGCCAACCAGCGGTTGATCCTAACAATCCAAGTAGCTATCAAGCTAATTTTATTAGAAATACCAACGGAACCATTTTGCCCACAATAGGAATTATCGTAGAGTTGTAACTTTGCATTCATGAGGGTCGATAAATACTTATGGTGCATCAGGGCGTTCAAGACGAGAACCATCGCTGCGACTTATTGCAAGTCTGAGAAGGTTTGGGTGAATGGAGAATTGATTAAAGCTTCAAGAGAGCTCAAGATTGGTGATATTATAAAAATTCGGAAAGGCCCCGTACACTTTAGTTTTCAAGTAGTGAGTTTTCCAACGAGCAGGGTAGGAGCGAAGCTTGTATCTAGCTACACCCTTGACGTCACTGCGCCCGAGGAAATTGAAAAAATGGAACGTATTCGATTGCAGGCAAATCTAGATAGACCTCGAGGCCTAGGCCGTCCTACGAAGCGCGACCGTCGCGAGCTTGACGAATTCTTTGATTTTGATTTTGAAGATGAAAACATTTGAAGCTAAAATCATTTCTCCAGAATTGACGCGTCCGCTGCGGCATAAAGTCTTGTGGCCTCATTTTGAAAAAGTAGAAGATTGTGTGCTTGATATTGACAATCGTTCGGATGCTATTCATCTTGGCGTTTATGATGATGAAAAAATAATCAGCATCGGAAGCCTTTTTCAAATGGATTCTACAAAAATCGAATACGAAAAACAATACCGCCTGCGCGCAATGGCCACGGATCCAGACTATAGAGGCCAAAATGCAGGGCGAGTTCTGATTGAAAAATCTTTCGAATTATTAAAAGAAAAAGGAGTAGAAGTGCTTTGGTGTGATGCCCGAAAGATTGCGGTAGGGTTCTATAAATCACTAGGATTTTCAATGCTTCCAGAAGAATATGAGGTGCCCAAAATCGGGCCGCATTATTTTATGTGGAAGCCGTTGATTGATTCAGGATCTTAATATTTTCTTGATTCTTTTTTGCTCCTCCATCGGCCAGTGCGTCTGCATATCAAGATTCACTTTGATATATTTTATCTTACAGTTTTTATTCTCCCTCACAAGTTTTTCCCACTCTGCAACATGATCTTTGTTCAATCGCCCCGTCCATGTGGCCCAATAAACCATAAGATAAAAGTCGGCATCTTTTTCAATTTGGTGTGGTTTACCATACAAATCCACAAATTTTGATAGCTCATCATCAAGCTTTTTTTTACCTGTTTTATTGTAAACTTTATTCGTATTCAGCTCAGGTATGAACTTAAACAATCCTGCATTGCAACTCGTGTCAGTATCTCTATATTCAATGTAGTTGCCATTGCTGTCAAAAACGTCTATATCAGGAATTCCTTTGCCATGAAAGTTGTCTAAAAACTTATCGGCGCTGCTTGTAAGGATATAGGTAGTGTCAAATCCAAATCCTAATGCGTCTTCTTTCAATGATTGAGGACTTTCAATCGAAGGTTTTTTGATCCCATATATCTTTTTCATCACAGCTGTACAAGAAAAGAATGCTGCTATTACCAATGCAAGGATTAGAGATAAGAAGAACTTTTTCATAGAGTGAATTTATAAAAACATCTTACCAAAAAAGAAATGGCATTCAAAAATTAAGAACAAAAATCACTATTGCTAAACTTTTTAAATCGGCGATTGTGGTGGCACTGAATCCCTATCTTTGCCCGCAATTTAAAAATTCTACCATGCCTTCAGTAAGCAATAAAGCCGTGGCGATGCCAGCTTCTCCAATACGCAAATTGGTGCCTTTTTCAGAGGCTGCAAAAAAAGCCGGACGCAAAGTGTATCACCTCAATATTGGCCAACCCGATATTGAAACACCCGAAATTGTAATGCAGCGCATCAAAGAGACTCAAATCAAAGTGATTGAGTACAGCAATTCTGAGGGCATGGCTCTATACCGCAGCGGGTTAGTAAATTATTATTCCAGCAAGAATATAAATATCGATGCCTCGAATATTATGATCACAACAGGTGGTTCAGAGGCATTGGTATTCGCATTTATGACGTGCTTCAACCCAGGAGATGAAGTGATCATCCCTGAACCATTCTATGCAAACTACAATGGTTTTGCCGTGATGGCAGGAGTGAAAGTGGTGCCCGTTACTGCTTCCATTGAAACTGGTTTTGCTTTGCCACCTATTGCAGATTTCGAATCGAAAATCACAGACAAAACGAAAGGCATACTGATTTGTAATCCAGGTAATCCTACAGGATATCTCTACAGCCAAAGTGAGTTGGAGCAATTGAGGGAATTGGTTAAAAAGAAAGACTTGTTTTTGTTTGCTGATGAAGTGTACAGGGAGTTTATGTATGATGGCGCTATTCCATATTCAGTGATGAATTTGGAAGGGCTTGATAACAACGTCATCATGATTGATAGTATCAGCAAGCGTTATTCGATGTGTGGCGCGCGTATAGGCGCGATGATCACTCGCAATAAAGACGTGATGGGTGCCGCTCTCAAGTTTGCACAAGCACGTTTATCGCCTCCAACATTCGGCCAATTAGCAGGCATCGCTGCGCTTGATACTCCTCAATCATATTTTGATGGTGTGGTTTCAGAATATGTTCACAGACGCGATGTTCTTGTAGATGGTCTTAATAAAATTGCTGGCGTAACGTGTCCAAAACCCCAAGGTGCGTTTTATTGTATCGCTCAGCTTCCTATTGATGATGCCGATGCCTTTTGTCAATGGATGCTCGAGAGTTTTGAATACAACAACCAAACAGTAATGATGGCGCCAGCCACGGGATTCTATGCAACACCTGGTCTTGGAAAAAATCAAGTGCGTCTCGCATATGTACTCAATATCGAGTCTTTACAAAATGCGGTGAAGTGTCTTGAAGAAGCGTTGAAAGTATATCCCGGTCGCGTTTAGGATTTACTTTTTTCTAAAATTTGTTTTTTCACTCTGCTCAGTGCTTCGGGCGTTATGCCAAGGTATGAGGCAATGTGGTGTTGAGCCACGCGCAACTCCATGTGAGGATATTTTTTAACTAAATTCAAGTATCGCTCCTCAGCACTTTTGCTCATGTTTGATATCATGCGCTGTTGTGAGGCCACCAGTGCGTTTTGTATCAAGATACGGAATGAACGTTCTAGCTTTGGTACCTGAGCATACATCCATTCCATATCTTGACGATCAAACAATAAAAGTTCGCACTCTTCTAATGCCTCGATGGTGTAGTCTGCTGGCTGACCCGTAACAAAACTCATAATGTCGCCAACCCACCAATCTTCAAACCCAATCTGCACTACGTGTTCATGCGCTTTATCGTCTGTGTAATACATCCGAAAACATCCTTTATTCACGTAATATTGATACTTGCAAACATCCCCAGCGGCTGAGATGACTTCCTTCTTCTTAAAGGTCTGCACTGTGATTTTTTTTGTAATAAAATCAAACTCAGCATTGCTAATGCTGATGCGCCTTTCGAGATGCTTGCGAAGATTATCGAACATTATTCAACAGATAGTTTTATCGTTTGATGATTACTGCCATCCGTCACATTTACCATATAGAGTCCCGCAGGGAGATTGGATAGATTTAATGTGATGTCTTGGGAGTTATCATTTCTTACTTGCTGTTGTTCAAAACAAAGCGAACCTCCCAAATTGAATATTTTAACTGAAATATTACTTCCCATTCCATACGTGCGCAACCTCGCTTCGCCATTGGCTGGGTTGGGGAAAATAAGGGCTTTCGATCCATGAATAAGTGGCTCTTCTACGTTTACCACCAAATTGGTAGCAAAATAAAAATAGTGATCTACTTCTTTTCCAAAATCAGGATTAAACAGTCTGAAATCTGGTCCATTGACACGATCTAATGCTGCGGAGCCATTTCCGTCATTATTAGCAAAGAAGCTTAGGCCGTCGCCGCCATTATCATTGAGCTTAAAACGATAACATCCCTGATTCAATGTGAGTGTATCCCGATAAAATGTATTGGCTAAAGGGAAGGAGGTGCGTTGTGCAACGATATTATCATTGATGTCATATAGTACCCACGAATTTTCTTGATTTGCACTATTGGTTCTCACAACGACAATTAGTCTGTTATCGCCAAGACCAGTGTAAGAATAAACTGGAGGGCGATTAAATTTACTTTCAGCGTGGTTGTTTGACTCGTTATCATCACTGCTCAAATCCACAATAAAATTCAAAAGCCCATTTCCGCCTTCCCACATTATAGGATCGCTGTAAGTCAATTCTACAACAGCACTTTCCATGAAAGCTAAATTTCCTGTCCATTCAAAAGTCTGGGTAGCGCCGCCAGCCACACGGTAGCTAAGCGTGGCATTTGTGATAGGCTGCGCACCTCTATTGCGAATCACCACTTTCGGGTTGTCGCACATTGGGTTCATGCGACTATCAATCTTCCAATTACTGGGTGCAATGATTCTATCAATTTCCAAATCATTTTGTTGATTGATTGGGCCGTAAAAAATCGCCTGAGATTCGGTGACGTAATTCCCATATGGATCGTACTCTATATCGTAGTCAATAGTGACTTCATCATTAGAAATAAATGGAGTGAGCTCAAACCCTTGAATGGTTTCTTCTTGTCCTGGACACCATCCTGCTCTCGCATAAATCCAGGTTCCACCTTGAGGATAGAGCGGATTCAAATCACAATCTTCCATGATTTCCCAGCTCCATTCAGTGTCACCATTCACTTGAACGCTATGAGTATTATAACAGAACTCACCACAATTGTTGTTGTCAAATCCGAATCCGTGGCCAGTTACAGTGGTGCGCAACTTCGCGCCTACTTCATCTTCCTCCCGAATGAGCGTTCGTTCGGTTACATTTTGGTCAAAAGTACTGAGTTGAAAATCTCCGTTCCACACGTTTTCAATGCGCTTTACCTCTCTAACTTCAGGGCCCTCAATGAATACAAATTTCAAGTCTAGAAGCTCTTGCCAATTGCCTGCTTCTAATTCAACCTCTCCGTGCAGCAAGGGTTCGAAATCAGTGACATCATAAATCCAAGTCCAACCGTCAGGTCCCAATGAAAGGTTGATTCCGTAAGGCGTAATGTATCGGCCTAGTTCAATTCTGTTTTTTACAAAAAATGGCTCTTGATAGTAATCAATCACTTCGTTATTTACCTGATATGAGTTCGCAATTACAGTGGAGTCAAGCTTAGCACCAGTTGGAGAGAAAACATACGAATAACCACCAGCCCAATGGTAAGTGCGGCTGATTGCAACTGGTTCATAGTCTTGAATCTCAAACTCTACCAATGAGGTTTGAGGGCGCTCCCACATGTATGAACCGGTGCTATTTTCAGCAACCGAAGTATATTCACCTCTATAAAATGTGATTGCAGGTCTGCCTGAAGCCGCTTCTGCGCCCAGATAAAGCTGATCGCCACTGACCAACAAACGGTGGGGACTTCCAAGATGATGACTAGAAAATGTCTCGTTCCAGTCATCAGTAAGACTGTAATTGGGATCGTCGAACTTGTGATAAAGTAAAACATTGGGGGCGAAAGTGGAAGACAAATTGACTCCTGTGCGCATGAGGGTCAAAATATCGGCAGCTGGAAGTGTGCTGTTTAGAATTACAAATTCATCAAGTGCACCATTGTAAAAATTGACAAAGGATGACGCTCCGCCAATTGTTAGTCTTACGATATCACTGATACTTCTATCAAGTCCTGTGAGAGCGTGAAACTGAATACCATTTACAAACATGCGCATCACACCGGTATTTGCATCTTTGGTAAATGCCCAATGATTCCAACGTCCTTCATATTGAGCTTCATTGGCGAGTTTATCAATGCGATCGTATCCATTTTCATCAGCACCGCAATCCCAATAAATACGTCCGTTGCTCCATGGTGTATGGGAGTTAAATACTCGAGCGTTTGCGCTATTCACCGCTTCAAATGTGGTTCCGTTTTGTGGCTGAAAAGCAGGATCACCGTACATCCAAAATGCTACGGTTATATTTTGATTCAGTTGACTTAATTGTTCTGTATGTGCAATAATCAAGTCTCTTTCATTAAAATGTGCAGCAAGGTTGTTTTGATGACTGCTAACTCCGCTGATTGCAGAAGATTCCGAAACGATGGCAATCGGATTTAGAATTTGATAATTCGTATATGAAAACTCTATGCTGATATCAGATGTACCGTTCCAAGCAAATGGGGTCGAAAAGAAAAAGTCAACGCTTTCATTGGCATTAAACTCCGTATCGCTGTCGTAAACTGTTGTCCAGTTGTTCTCAATGAAATTATTTAATCCTGAAATAACCCCTTGGCGAATTCTAATTTTCAACCGCTTCACAATTCCAGATGCCTCGCCAGCCTGCATGCTTATTTTATCAATGTCACCAGCGGTGAGCCCCATAGCGGTCAATTCCTCATTGGTCCACACAAATTGGCCTCTTCCAGCCATGGCGTTTCCAAAAAGTGAAATATTTCCATTCGTATTCAGCGGTGCAAAGGCACTTTCACTAAGGATTTGTGTGATGGTCTGTTTTTGATTCGTGTATTGATATTCATCAGAAACAACGTTGTCTGTGATCAATGCTTGCTGAAAGTCGAGATTATTCCAAAGAAAACGTGGATGAGTTGCCGCGTTCGAATCCAGAATACCCGTATTCTCGTAAAGATAAGTGTAGGTCAAATAGTCCCATTCTCCACAAGGAAAACCAAGGTTTCCGGCTGTTCCATCCTCAAAACATTTGAGGTTGTGATACATCAGTACTTTTTGGTACGTCGTTCCGTCGTCCTCTGGAAAGGTGAAGAATCGCCTGCCAGGTGAATCGTATGCTGTACTTGGATTATTTTGGGCTTCCCAAGTATAGGTCTGTACAATAGTTGTATCGCCAGGATTGGCAGTTGCGGCTAAGGTTGCAACCAAAAGAGAGCAAAAAGAAAAAAACAATTTCATGGTTTGGAGAAGATGAATTTTTTCAAAGAAAACTCATTTCTCTTAAAGCATGAAATTGTTTTTTACAAAATCGAGGAAGCCAATCTTATTTTTCTACCTCTGCAATTGCGTCAATATCTACTTGAATGTAAAGGTTAAAATTAGCAGGAGTTTCAGAAAGAGTTCCTTTGAAAAATATTTTCAAAGCATCACTATCTGTAAAATATTGTTGAATCTTAGCAATCTCAGCGCTTGTAAACTCTATTTTCGAAAGCTCAGTTTGAGCCATGCTTTCTTGTAAATTCAAGCTGGGAAGCAAAAACTCTGTTCCGGGAGTTGTCATTTCTTTGTTACCAAATCCAATACTGCCATTGAAAGTGGTATTTGGGCTATTCCAATATTCGAAAACCTTATATTTTATGGCAACTAATTCATAGCGCTTAATGTTTTCTTTCACCTTAGCGAGCTCAGCATTGGTAGCAATGACATCTGCAAGATTGGAAAGGTCAACAACGAAAGATCCATTATTATCAGACTGAGCCTGTACTGGGAATCTCACTTCAATTGTGGTGGAAAATTTTTGGTCTTTAAATTTTTCACATCCAGAAAAAAGGAATAGAAAAGCCACGCCTAAAACAAGTGGTAAAAAAGATCTCATTGGTTGAATATTTAGTGTTGTGTTATGCAAAGATATGGAACATAGGTTTTTATGCGCACCATCTGCTGTTTTTTTGGAGAAAAAAATAACGATGAACGAACACTTTCTCCATTTTCTATGGCGCTATTTGGGATTTGATAGAGCCAATTTGGCAACCGAAGCAGGTGAGACCATTGAGATTCTTTTTCCAGGAAATTATAATCGACTAGGCGGGCCTGATTTTATGAATGCACGCATTCGCATCGGCGATACTCTGTGGGTTGGACATGTTGAAATACATGTTCAATCTGGAGATTGGCTTAAGCACGGTCACCAATTCGATGACCATTACAAAAATGTGATTCTTCACGTCGTTTATAATAACGATAGGGATATTTCAATACTTCGAGACGGTGATTTGCCTGTCTTAGTGCTCAAGGATCGCATTCGCCCTGATTCTTATGAGCGTTACCAAAAGTGGATGAAAAAAATGGATAGTCCCATCGTTTGTGAATTAAGACAAACATTACCACCAGAGGTAGTCTTGGAAAGCTGGAAGTCACGATTGCTCGTGGAGCGAATAGAAATGAAAAGCGCCTTAATTCTCGAATTACTTGAAGAATGTCAAGGACGCTGGCAAGACGTTTTTTACATAAAACTTGCTAGAAGTATTGGGCAAGGACCGAATGCTGCATGTTTCGAACAACTGGCGAAAACAGTTCCTCTTGCTCTCATTCACAAATATCGCGATCAACCCTTGAGATGTGATGCTCTTTTATTCGGAATGAGTGGATTGTTAGATAGGGTGGAGGATCCTGACGATTATGTGCAAGGACTACTCGCGGAGTTCACGTTCCTGAAAGCAAAGCATGGAATTGAAAGCATGCCGGGGTTGATGTGGCATTTTAGAGGCGTACGTCCACAAAACTTTCCCACCATTCGCATCGCACAATTGTCTGCTATTCTACGAAAACATGCATCACTTTTTCAATTTGTGATTACATGTTCTTCCATCAAAGAGCTGAAACAACTATTCACCATAACCATTGATGATTACTGGACTAAGCACTATCATTTTGGTGAAGCAACAGTGCTTTCTTCGTCTAAAAAGCTTGGTGATTTCATGCTTAATGGAATTCTTCTCAATGCTGTGGCCATTGTTTTATTCTCAATGGGGAGATATGAATCGAATTCAAAACTGATTGACTTGGCATTGTTTATTTATGAAAACTGTAAAGCAGAGCAAAATCATATTACATCGGTGTGGATGGATTTGGGTATAGAAGTAAAACATTCGAGTGATTCGCAGGCATTGATACAATTGTATCACGACTATTGCGAGCGCAAGCGCTGCTTGGAATGTTCAATCGGTCATTTTTACCTTTCCTAGCAAAGGTGAAAAGAGGTCAATATTTTTTGTGTATTTTCAACTTAACTTTTTTCTAAGAAAACTCTCGAAGGAAAATCGCTATCTTTGTGCAACACTTTAGTTACTTTGACCAACTATTTTCCCAAGGAGAGCGCAATGAACCGAATTATTCTTGATTTTTTTGAGAAACAAACTTTTGGTGTTTGTGCCTGGCTCGCTACAAAAATGGGCGTGCGGGTGAAGAGAGTACGTTTGAGTTTTATCTATCTATCCTTCCTCACGTTTGGAAGTCCAATTTTTGTTTATTTAGTCTTGAAATTTTGGAAAGAAAACTCACACATTTTTAAACCTTGGAAATGGGGTTCAAAAATTGGTGAGCTTGGTAATAGCTAGTATTTCATTAGCAATCAATCATTTACGAGGGTTTAATTTTCTTGTTTTTCTTTTTGGAGACTCCGTCAAGTCTCCGTATATTTGCCGTCCAATTTTTTAAATCATAAACAATTCAAAATCAATGAACCGTTACGAAACTGTTTTCATTATGACTCCCGTGCTGTCAGAAGAGCAGGCAGCGGAAACAGTAGAAAAGTTCAAGAAGTTTTTGAAAGGAAAGGGTGCTAAAATCAAGCATGAAGAGAACTGGGGCTTGAGAAAATTGGCATACCCAATCCAGAAAAAAACTACAGGCTTTTACTACTTGGTAGAATTCGAAGCCAACGGAGATGTTGTCGGACCTTTCGAGACTGAATTCCGTCGCGATGAGCGCATCCTCAGATTCTTGACCACTGCTATGGACAAGTATCATGTTGAATACGCTGAAAGCCGCAGAAACAAGTCTAAAAAAGAAGACGCTCCTAAAGCAAAAGCAGAAGCCTAAGTTTTAACCTTCAAAAAACTTCAAAATGAGCGATAATTCAGAAATCAGATATCTCAATCCAATCGAGATTGAAACAAAGCAAGCGAAATACTGCCGCTTCAAAAAGTCAGGTATCAAGTATATCGACTATAAGGACGCAGATTTCCTTTTGAAACTTTGCAATGAACAAGGTAAGATTCTTCCACGTCGTCTTACTGGTACTTCATTGAAATACCAAAGAAAAGTAGCACAAGCAATCAAAAAAGCACGTCACTTGGCTCTTATGCCTTACGTTGGCGATATGCTTAAATAATATCGGAGGGTAAAAAAATGGAAGTAATTCTTAAAGCGAACATCGAAAAGCTCGGCGCCAAGGACGAAATCGTTGTGGTGAAGCCAGGCTATGCACGCAATTACCTCATCCCTCGCGGATATGCTATTGCTGCAACAGAATCTGCCAAGAAAGTTCTTGCAGAAAACCTTAAGCAACGCGCTCACAAGGAAACTAAAATTCTTGCTGAAGCTCAAGCTACTGCCGAAAAACTCGGAGCTCTTGCTATCAAAATTGGTACAAAAGCTTCTGAAACAGGAAAGATTTTCGGTAGCGTAAACACCATTCAACTTTCAGAAGCCCTCGCTAAAGAAGGCTTCAACATCGACCGCAAGAGCATTAGCCTCAGCGACGACCATATCAAAATGCTCGGAGCTTACGAAGCTAAAGTGAAACTCCACAAAGAGGTTTCTGCGATCGTGAAATTTGAAATTGTTGCTGAATAATTCAGTTTCGAAATGAATATAAAAGACCGCCTAATTGGCGGTCTTTTTTTTTCACATACCCTTACTTTTGCATCATGAAATTTGAACTCAGATCCGATTATACACCAAGTGGAGATCAACCCACGGCGATTCAACAACTCACCGAGGGTATTGAACGCGGTGATCGCTTTCAAACACTTCTCGGTGTTACCGGTTCTGGAAAGACATTCACTGTTGCCAATGTTATCGCAAATACGCAACGACCAACCCTCGTGCTTAGCCATAACAAAACCCTTGCGGCTCAGCTTTACTCAGAGTTCAAACATTTTTTTCCGGAAAATCTGGTGGAATACTTTGTATCCTACTACGACTATTATCAACCAGAGGCCTACCTGCCTACGACAGGAACATACATTGAGAAGGATCTCTCCATCAATGATGAGATAGAAAAACTACGTCTTTCCGCCACCAGCGCGCTGTTGAGCGGTAGGAGAGATGTGATTGTAGTGGCAAGTATTTCATGTATCTACGGTATCGGTAACCCTGTTGAGTTTCATAAAAGTGTAATCAGCCTTGAAAAAGGACAAGCCATCAGTCGTCAAGGATTTTTACATCGACTCGTAGATAGTTTGTATTCGAGGTCAATGAAGGACTTCACGCGCGGAACTTTTCGTGTCAATGGTGATACAGTCGATGTATTCCTTGCCTATGCCGATTATGCTGTACGTGTAACATTTTGGGGAAATGAAGTCGAATCTATCGAAACGATAAATCCTGCTACAGGAAAGACACTCATGCCTTTTCAGCAAATCAATATTTATCCTGCCAATCTTTTTGTAACCAGCAAGGCCACAATGAATGAGGCGATGTGGGAGATTCAACAAGATATGGCTGCGCAGACACAAGCTTTCACCAAAGAAGGAAAATTCATTGAGGCAAAACGTCTCGAAGAGCGCGTCAACTATGACCTTGAGATGATGAAAGAACTCGGGTATTGCTCTGGAATTGAAAACTATTCTCGATACTTTGATCGACGTCAGCCAGGACAAAGACCTTTCTGCTTACTAGATTATTTTCCTGATGATTATCTTATGGTAATTGACGAAAGTCACGTGACAGTATCGCAAGTGGGGGCAATGTACGGTGGTGACCGTTCGAGAAAAGTAAATCTCGTAGAATATGGTTTTCGATTGACAAGCGCTATGGACAATAGACCTTTGACATTCGATGAGTGGGAAAGTATGCAGCGCCAGGTCTTGTTCGTGTCTGCAACTCCTGCAGATTATGAACTGCAAAAAAGCGAAGGAGTAGTAGTTGAACAAGTGGTACGCCCCACAGGATTGCTAGATCCTCCTATCGATGTTCGCCCATCACTCAATCAAATTGATGACCTAATCGGTGAGATAAGAATCACCATTGAAAATGGTGAACGTATTTTGGTCACAACGCTCACCAAGCGAATGGCTGAAGAGCTTGCCAAGTATCTCGATAGACTTAATATCAGTTGCCGTTATATACACAGTGAGGTCGAAACCCTTGATCGAATTGAAATCCTTCGTGATTTGAGAGAAGGGAAATTTGATGTTCTTGTAGGGGTCAACTTACTTAGAGAAGGTCTCGATTTGCCAGAAGTATCACTTGTAGCAATAATGGACGCCGATAAAGAAGGTTTCCTGCGCAGCAATCGGTCACTTACACAAACAGCAGGACGAGCCGCTCGAAATGTAAATGGTCGCGTGATAATGTATGCAGATACCATCACAGATAGCATGCAGCAAACGATTGATGAAACGCAGCGAAGAAGAGAAAAACAAATTGCTTACAACGAGAAGCATGGTATCGTTCCTCAACAAGTGAAAAAGGGCAATAAGACCATCTTCGAGCAAAGTGGCTTAATCGATAATCGTAAGAAGTCTATCTATGTGGAGCCTGAGCAAAATGTGGCCTCTATTGCCGCAGACCCCGTGATGCAACATTTGTCAAAAGAACAAATTGCTAAGTCACTCGAACAAACGAAAAAGAAAATGGAGAAGGCCGCACGAGAAATGGAATTCATGGAGGCTGCACGCTTGAGAGATGAAATGTTTGCTCTACAGAAGCTATTAGAAGAAAAGTCTTAATATTGGCATTATAATTTATAGGTAGAATAAAAAAATGATATGAGATATCTTGCTGTTGTTGCTTTAGTGTTCTTCGCTGTGTTTCTTGTGAATTGTAAAAAGAAAAAGAACACTACGACCACTGATAAAGAAAATGCTCCAAAAGAAGTGGTGCAAGAGGAAAGCAAACTAGAGGTGCTTCCTTTGAGAATGGATGCAGCCTATGCTGGCCCAACTTCTAATGATTCTTTTGAAATTCTATCTCAGAAGGTGGAAGGAGACAAGTTAATCATGGAGGTGCAGTATGGAGGTGGTTGTGAATTGCATACGTTTGAGCTTATCAGTAATGGCGCTTATATGAAAAGCCTTCCGATGAAACTGAATGTATGGCTTACTCACAATAGCCGAAACGATCGCTGCCGTGCCATGCTCACCAATACGATAACTTTTGATATCAGTTCACTTAAGCCCAAGTCTGGCACTGAATTGCACCTTATCATCAATGGAAATGCTGACAATAAGGTGATTTACAAGTACTAAGCAGGAATTCAAGATTGCGCGGCTTTTGGAGTTTGTTTAATGAAACTCGGATTATTTTTGTTGATATAACCAGCAAAAAATAACCTGTAATGTTTAGAAAAGGACTCCTTCTCTCAATTTTTTGTTTTTCAATTTATTCATCTCAAGCCCAAGTGTCTCAAGGAGGCCAGCCGATGAGATGGGCTGATAAAACTGTATCCAGCGATATTCCAGTTGTTTCTACACCAGAGATCGATAAAGTTGCTTTAGCGGCTGAGGATGCTGTGACAGACCAATACAAAGAGGCTCCATACAGATTTGGAGTAGAAGTGGAGTCATCATATAATCTACAAAACAGCGGTAACTGGATTATCGATGCTAACAGCGATTTTGCAGTTTGGCAGCTTGGTGTAGAATGCCCAGGCGCTACTTCAATCAGTTTTGAATTAAGTCGATTTGATATTCCAAAGGATGCCAAACTTTTTGTTTGGAATAAAGACAGATCGGAGTTTTTAGGTAGTTTTACTAGAGTGAATATGAATACCGAACAAACGTTCGGTATTGGAATTCTTCATTCCGACCGTGTTTATTTGGAATACATTGTTCCAATCAATTCTAAGACTTGGGGTGAAATTGAGATTGGAAAAATTGTTCATGGATATCGTCCAATATTAGTGTCACACTTCGATGCTGACCGCGGTCCATTCGGCTCTTCTGGAGCTTGCAATATCAACGTGAACTGTCCTGAAGGTGCAGATTGGCAAGTGGAAAAACGTAGTGTCGCGCTCATCGTGGAGGGAGGAAGCGCTGTTTGTTCAGGGGCTCTAGTAAACAATACCGCTCAGGATGGAACGCCTTATTTCCTAACTGCCAATCACTGTTTGGGTGGCAGCACAGCCAATTGGGTTTTCTATTTTAACCATGAAAGTGCAACATGCGGCGGTAGTTCAGGTCCAACAAATCAAAGTATTTCAGGGGCCGTTCTTCGAGCGAGCAATGCTGCTAGTGATTTCGCACTTCTCGAACTGAATTCTACCCCTCCAGCTTCGTACAATGTATATTATGCGGGTTGGGATCACAGTGATAATCCAGCCGCGAATACTTCAGCGGTCGGCATCCACCATCCTTCTGGAGATGTTAAGAAAATTTGTTTTGAAAATGAGGCGCCGACTCAAAATGTAAATGGCGGTGCTCAGACATGGTACATCGCTGAATGGGAAGATGGCGTGACAGAAGGAGGTTCTTCAGGATCTCCACTTTTTAATCAAAATAAAAGAATTATCGGGCAACTCTATGGCGGATTTGCCGCATGCGCCGGAAGTGTAAACAATGGTGAAGCAGACTGGTATGGAAGATTTGGAGTTAGTTGGGATAATGGCAATACGAATAGCACACGTCTTTCGAATTGGTTGGATCCGGTTGGAAGTGGTGTAGCATTTTTGGATGGCTTCGATGGCGAACAATTAGCTCTGGATGCCGCAGCGGGAGACATCGCTGGAATTGGAACCAATGTTTGTGGCCAATCGGGAAATCCAACATTTACACTAAGAAACAATGGTAGCAATGCGCTGACAAGCTGCATTATCACTGTGACTTACAATGGAGTGGTGGCATCAACCATCAACTGGACGGGAAATCTTGCTTCTGGTCAGCAACAGATAATCAATCTTCCTGTGATGACTTTCATTGATGGCAATAATACTATCAACGTAACTGTTTCTAGCCCTAACGGCGGTACTGATCTTGGCGCTGGGAATAATCAGAACACCTTCCAGTTTGTGGCTGCCATCGGTGAAACAACTTCTCTTACCATCAATATCGAGTTCGATTTCTTTGCAGAAGAATCTGCTTGGGAACTTAGAAATGAGAACAACATAGTGGTGGCTTCATCTAATGGCTTCTACTCTGAATCGTTGAGCAGTTCTACATTATCAGAGACAATTTGTGTTCCATACGGTTGCTATACATTCACCATGATAGATGACTATGGCGATGGCATGTGCTACTTCGGAGTTTGCGGTAGCTATCAGGTTGTCGATGCAGAAGGGAATGAGTTGGCAGCTGGAGCTGACTTTGATTCAGAAGAATCCACTGATTTCTGTCTTGAATTGCCCGTCAATGTAGCTGAAAACTCATCGGAAGTGAAAATTTTCCCAAATCCTGCAAGTGATTGGGTGAGACTTGAAGGCATTGCTCAAGGCGATGTAATTGAGATGCTCGACGTGACCGGGCGCAGAATTAACAGCTACTCCGGTCAATCCTTCTATCAGATAGACCTTTCAAATCTTTCTGAAGGTGTTTATTTTATTCGAGTTTTGAGTCAATCAGGAGAATATTCCAAGAAGTTTTTAGTGAAAAAGTAATTGAACATAGCATGTTTATAAATGGGCTCCTTTGGAGCCCATTTTTGTTTGAATACAGCCCATCCTCCGATAATTTCGCATTCGCTTTTGGCATTTGATTCATTTGTTATGCAAAATCTTTTTGAGTGGAGTTATTGGGGTTTGGCGTTCACCGCCGTCTTCATCGTGATGTGGGTGATACAGCTGTATTATTTCTTCAATTTTTTTGTTAGAATCGCCTCCTCCAAGCTCGATAAAGAACCACTCGATAGAAATCTTCCGGTGTCCGTGATTATTAGTGCCCGCAATGAAGAAAAAAATCTCATGGAGCACATTCCCGCTATTATGGACCAAAACCACAAGGAGTTTGAACTTATCGTGGTCAATGACAGTAGCTGGGATGATACAGAGGCCATTCTAAAAGCGCTACACGTGCGCTATCCCAATATGCACATCATTCACCTTGATGAGGAAAAGCAAAATATGCAAGGGAAAAAGTTTGCTTTGACATTGGGAATTAAAGCAGCCAAGTATGACCAAATTCTTTTAACGGATGCAGATTGCCTCCCTCTTTCCGAAGATTGGATGTCTAGGATGATAGCAAATCTCAAGGATGAGAAAAAACTCGTTTTGGGTTTTTCACCTTATAAAAAGTATAGCGGTTGGCTCAACAAACTCATTCGCTTTGATACTATGATGATTGGCATCCAGTATTTGGGCTATGCGAAAGCAGGGACTCCTTATATGGGGGTGGGAAGAAATCTGGCCTATACAAGAGACTTATTCTTTAGTGTGGGTGGTTTTAAATCTCACTATAGCGTTTCGAGCGGTGATGATGATCTATTTGTGAACCAAGTGGGTAATGCCCGCAATACAGCCGTTGTGATTTCCCCAGACGCTCAGACCATATCAGAACCCAAAAGAAATTGGAAGGATTGGTTATTTCAGAAAAAAAGACACCTCATTACTTCTCCTTACTACAAGCCGCAACACAAGAATCTACTACTGTTTTGGCCAGTTAGCTTTGTGCTAATGTTTGTCGGATTTGCAGGTGCTATGGTTTTGAAGAATACAATGTTGGTAGTTGGTGGAATGCTCTTCGTTCGATATATCATTCAATTGACTATTTTGCACGGGTGTTCAAAGAGACTTGGCTTGCATAAAGACATTGTTTGGCTTGCACCGTTTTTGGAAATCCATATGCATGCAGTAAACCTCTTTGTATACATTACAAACCTTGTAAGAAAACCACAAAAATGGAATTGATAGCGCACCTCTCAGAAAAAGGCCAGTACGACTTTCATCTCGTACAAAAGGCTCTTCATGAAAAGGATCAAAAAGCTTACGCAGAGCTCATGGAGCGCTATCGCGAGCCGATTTATTTCATGCTTCTTAAAATGGTCAATAATAAGGATGATGCGGAAGACTTGACCATTGAAGCATTTGGGAAGGCATTTAGAAGAATGCATCAGTACACGCCTCAGTTTGCATTCTCAACATGGCTATTTAAAATCGCCACGAATAATTGTATCGATTATATCCGTAAAAAAAGAATCAAGGCTATTAGTATCGATCAAGGCTTTAGCACCGAAGACGGCGATACCATTGAAATCAGCGTTAAAGATGCTGTGCTGGACCCAGCAGAGGCAATGCAAAAAGAGGAGCGCATCAAAAAAATGCGTGAAATCGTCGATAAATTAAAGCCCAGATACAGACGTTTAGTAGAGATGCGCTACTTTGACGAATTGGCCTATGAAGAAATCGCAGAGGAGCTAAACCTTCCTTTGGGAACTGTAAAGGCGCAATTGTTCCGTGCCCGTGAATTCCTATTCCAAATGATGCAAAACTCCAAAGACGCTTACTAATTTGGATATCATTAAGCACTATTTCAAGAATCTTACACCAAATCAAATCGAGCAATTCGCTCAGCTGTTTGATTTATACAAAGAATGGAATGACAAAATAAACGTCATTTCCCGAAAAGACATTGATACCCTTTACGAACGCCATGTCCTGCACAGTCTTGCGATTGCAAAGTTTCTTCCCTTCCAGTCTGGATCAAAGATCTTAGATATCGGAACGGGTGGTGGATTCCCAGGTATTCCATTAGCGATCATGTTCCCCGAATGCCACTTTCATCTCACGGACAGCATAGGGAAGAAGATAAAAGTCGTTCAAGAAGTAGCGACAGCTTTGGGTTTAAATAATGTACAGGCTTCTCACATGCGTTCAGAAGATGTCAAGGACAAGTATGATTTTGTAGTGAGTCGTGCTGTAGCTGAATTGGCTCTTCTCGTCGCTTGGTCGCGAGGAAAAATCATGAAAAAACAAATAAATGCTATCCCAAACGGGCTCATTTGTTTGAAAGGTGGAGATCTAAGTGAGGAATTAAAAGTTGTAAATCAATACAAAGAGGTCTATGATCTTAAGGACTACTTCATAGAAGAATTCTTTGACACCAAGAAGTTGGTTTACGTATCGCTTGACTAATCGCTCTCTAAATCAATGGTTTTGAGTTTTTTACAAAACAAAAAAGGGAGCAAACCGCACCCTTTTCTGTAAACCTGCAAGGAAAATTTTGAAACCAACGCAGTCCTGGAAGACCGCGTAACCGTCTATAAGACGATTGAGATATGTCGGGGTTGCCTTTCTCTTCAGAAACTTTTTTCCGTAGGATTGGTGAACCGATATCCTACTCCTCTGACGCTATGAAAGTACAATGGTTGCCTGCTATCGGGTTCGAAATACTTCCTGAACGCCAAAATATAGTTGTCTATCGTGCGCGTGCTGGGGAAAACGTCATATCCCCAAACTTTTTCTAAAATTTCTTCTCGACTTACCACTTCGCCTTGTTTTTGGATCAGAAGCTTTAATAACATGATTTCTCTCTTAGAAATTTCATGCTGTTGTCCATCCTTGTCTGTGATAGTAAAGTGTTTAAAATTCACATGATTAGGCCCAAAACTAAAGCTCTCTTGCTCTGCGATACTCACGAATCCTTCGTCTTTGCGGCGTATGAGTTTGCCCACTCTCAATAGGAGCTCTTCCAAATCAAAAGGCTTCGCCAAATAATCATCGCCCCCAATCTTTAGCCCCTCAATTTTATCTTTTCCTGTGCCTTTCGCTGAAAGGAATAAAATAGGAGTGTTATTTCCCTCGAGTCTTATCGTCTGGCATACTGAAAAACCATCTAACTCAGGGAGCATTACGTCGAGTATAGCTAAGTCGAACGCTTGCGCCCTAAACTTTTCCAAAGCAGATGGGCCGTCAGGAGCATGCACCACAATGTACCCCTCCAATTCAAGGTTTAGCTTCACCATTGAGGCGAGCGACTCTTCATCTTCAACAAGTAATATGCGGTAGTTGGTCATTTTGTTTCTTTCATTCAAAAGCGGTGGTAAATATCCGACGGCTTTGATGTTATTTTGCCTAAAAATATTCAATATGTCAGAACAGGAAATGCTTGATGCTGTCAACAAGTATCGCGAAAATACCATGATGGGCGCCTTAGGAATGGAATTCACCGTTATCAAACCTGGCCATATCGAAGCCAAAATGCCTGTCAATCAAAGAACACATCAGCCGTATGGTTTGTTGCATGGTGGAGCTTCGGCTGCATTGGCCGAAACTCTTGGAAGTTTTGGCTCCCACATGCTCGTGCAAGATGAAGGTGGTTTGGCAGTCGGAGTAGAACTCAATATTAATCACCTAAAGAGTAAGCGCCACGGTTATGTCACAGGTATTGCGCACATTCTTCATCAGGGAAAGTCTACTCATGTGTGGGACATTAAAATCGTAGATGAGGAAAAGAATGTAATGGCGGTGAGCAGATTGACTGTGATGGTGAAAAGAAAAGATAAATAATGGAGTCGGACATAGAAGCGAGTTTAAACCTAGGACAGCCATTTGCCCTATGCTTTATTGATAATCGGTTGAGTCTGTTCAACCCAAACGGCAACGATTTGATTTCAGCAGCAGGCCATCGTTGGTGGGCTGTTCCCTTTTCAACAAAAAAACGCGAAACTGTGGCTGCTTCTACGGATAAAGAAAGTTATCTGATTGGCCTTAACAAAACAATAGAAGCACTTCGAAATAATCAACTAAAGAAAGTCGTAATAAGCAGAACCTATACAGAATCGTTGACTGTTTCTAGTTTCAATACCTTTCTATTTCGATTATTAGATAGTCTCAACAAAAAATACCCTTCGGCCTTTGTCTTTGCTCACTGCGCCGAAGTTGGGAAAATTTGGGTAGGTGCAACACCTGAGATCCTTCTCAAAAGCAAAGCAGGTGATATGAGCACGGTAGCGTTGGCAGGAACAAGAAAACATGCCCCCCATCAAGCTCCTTGGGGACATAAAGAGCAAAGAGAACAGCAGAATGTCGTGGATTTTATACAAGGCCTTTTGGATTCTACTAAAGTTAAAGAGCTTGTAATTTCTAAGCCGTACACCGCAGCGGCGGGGCATATTGAGCATATTAAATCCGACATTCGTTTCAAAAGTGATAAAAACGCGAAAGAAATAGCAACAGTTCTTCATCCAACATCGGCAGTCTGCGGAATGCCGCGAGAAACGGCCATGAATTGGATTGAACAAATTGAGGCACATGACAGAGGCTACTACGCAGGAGCAATTGGATTTTATAATGAAACTGAATTTTCTTCTTTCGTTCAATTAAGGTGCGCGCTATTGGATGTTCAATCCAAGTCAATCACTTACTATGCTGGTGGTGGTATCATGCCAGACAGCGATCCCGAGCTGGAATGGATAGAGACGGAGAATAAGATAGAAGTTTTGAGAAGTGTGGTGAAGAAAATTGAACAATCTAATGGAATCTAAGTTAGTTTCGCACCGATGATTTCAGACAAAAAGGCGATACAAGACATTGTGCAGTTGCTCGAGTTGAAAGGGGTGAAGCACATTATCATCACTCCCGGTTCACGCAACGCACCGTTTAGTATTTCTCTTTTCAAGCATCCAGCGTTTGAGGTGCATAGCGTGGTGGATGAGCGCAGCGCTGCCTACATTGCTTTGGGAATGGCTCAGCAAACAGATTGTCCAGTCGCGTTGATTTGTACCAGTGGAACAGCGGCATTGAACTATGCGCCCGCGGTAGCAGAAGCCTTTTATCAAGAGATTCCACTCATCGTCATCACCGCAGATCGCCCCATGGAATGGGTGAATCAAGGAGTGGGACAAACCATCAATCAATCTGGAATATTTAAGAACTACGTTCGTGCGTCATACGACATTGTTCAAGATATGAATGATCGTGATTTTGAATGGTACAATGCACGTGTGATGAACGAGGCTATAGATAGGGCAATGTCTCCTGTTAGAGGCCCAGTGCATCTAAACTTCCCACTAAGAGAAAGTCTATATAAAACTACAGAGTCCTTTTCGAATAATGTGAAGAGCATTCACACATTGCCTCTTCAAAAAACGCTGGCACCAGAACAAATTCAAGAAATGGTTGATGTTCTTTCAAACAAAAAGAAAATCATGATTCTTGTGGGGCAGTTTCATACGAATCCAGAAACAAGGCATCTTCTGGAAATCTGGGCTCAAAAAGACAATGTAGTGGTGATGACAGAGAGCCATTCTGGTCTCGAAAGCCCTTTATTTATGGGCTGCATTGATCGAATGATCATGACGATGTCAGAAGTTGAGTTGGACAATTTTCGTCCGGAGATAGTCATTTCGATTGGAAAAAATATTATTTCAAAAAAAATAAAATCCCTCCTTCGTAACGATCGTGTCGAACACTGGTATGTATCTGAAGATGGATTGGTGATGGATACTTTCCAAAGGCTGACGCGAATTATTCCGATTACTCCAGAGAGATTTTTTAATTACGCTCAGAGTCAGCAATATACCGGAAAGTCTGATTATCGAACCAAATATAAATCGCTCTATGATGAAAAGCGCAGAGTGGCAGATGAGTATGTAAACCAAAGTAATTTTTCTGATCTGACGGTCAGTAAAATTATCATGGACACCCTACCAATTGACTCATTGGTGCAGATGGGAAATAGCAGCATTGCCCGCTACATCCAATTGTTCGATCGAAATGATTCATTGGTTTTTTCGGGCAACCGTGGAGTGAGTGGAATCGATGGCTGCACGAGCACCGCTGTGGGCGCGGCTTATGTGAGCAATAAGGTAACTACTCTAATCAGCGGAGATATCGCATTTTTGTACGATTCGAATGCTTTTTGGAATAAGCTCGTTCGTCCAAATCTGAAGATAATCGTCATCAATAATGGTGGGGGTGGTATTTTTAGAATCATAGAAGGCCCTAACACAACTGAGGCTTTGGACGAGTTCTTTGAAACTACGCATCTTAGAAATTGCAATGGAATTGCTCAAATGTATGGGCTTCATTATATTTCAGCTTCCGACGAAGCAGAGCTGAAACAAGGCCTACAGGAACTTTATTCATATCCAAATTGTTGTGTGCTAGAAGTGTTTACTCCAAGATTAGAAAATGATAAAATCCTAAAAGGATTTTTTAAATAC
The DNA here is from genome assembly GCA_046309775.1 of Flavobacteriales bacterium. GTDB lineage: Bacteria > Bacteroidota > Bacteroidia > Flavobacteriales_D > Sanyastnellaceae > JAIXWP01. The sequence goes on along the minus strand of JBKCOM010000147.1, from coordinate 17,769 downwards.
ATTCGTGAAAAGACGTCAAAATAAAAGATATGTCACAAAGAAACTGGACCACAATTAAAGAGTACTCCGATATTCTATTTGAGTATTACGAGGGGATTGCAAAGATTTCGATCAACCGCCCACAGGTTTACAATGCCTTTAGGCCGGAGACCAACATTCAAATGATTGATGCAATGGACATTTGTCGCGAGCGTCAAGATATTGCTGTGGTAGTCCTTACGGGCGTTGGAGATAAAGCGTTTTGCAGTGGAGGTGATCAAAATGTGAAAGGTGTCGGTGGTTATGTAGGCGAGGATGGAGTGCCGCGATTGAATGTATTAGATCTCCACAAGCGCATCCGTGAATTACCTAAGCCTGTTATTGCGATGGTGAATGGCTATGCAATTGGCGGCGGACACGTACTTCACGTTGTTTGCGACCTTACCATCGCCAGTGACAACGCTCGCTTTGGTCAAACAGGCCCGAAAGTGGGAAGCTTCGATGCTGGGTTCGGCTCGAGTTACCTCGCGCGTCACGTGGGCCAAAAAAAGGCAAGAGAGATTTGGTTCCTTTGCGAACAATATACCGCGGCAGAAGCGGAAGCAATGGGAATGGTAAATAAAGTAGTGAGCCTCGCTGAATTAGAAGATACTACCGTGCAATGGTGCAAAACCATTATGAAACGCAGCCCTCTTGCGGTGCGTATGATCAAAAGAGGTCTCAATGCTGAGCTCGATGGTCAGCGCGGATTGATGGAATTTGCTGGAGATGCCACTTTGCTTTATTACCTAACGGAAGAAGCACAAGAAGGTAAAAAAGCTTTCCTAGAAAAGCGCGATCCTGATTTTCAGAAGTATCCAAAATTCCCATGATGAAACATTGGTTATCGGCAATGAGGTTGCGCACGCTTCCTCTAGCCTTGTCGTGCGTGCTGGCGGGCAGTGCGGTTGCTTTAATGGAAGGAAGTTTTAATGGATTGGTTTTTTTTCTAACCATTCTTACCACCATCCTGCTTCAAGTGCTCTCAAATTTTTCAAATGATTTGGGTGACTTTAAAAATGGAGCTGACAATGCCGGACGCATTGGCCCAAAACGAGCCGTCCAAAGTGGAGCAATTTCAGCAGATCAAATGAAGAATGCGGCAATAATTACCGCGTTATTAGCTCTAATGAGTGGAGTTGCTTTGTTGTACGTGTCACTCTATAATACAGGATACGCCGCGGCAGCCATTGTGATGCTGCTTCTTGGAATTGGCTCAATAGGTGCTGCTGTGAAATACACAGCGGGCAAAAATCCTTACGGCTACAGAGGATTGGGAGACGTTTTTGTATTTCTTTTTTTCGGATTGGTGGGCGTCATTGGTTCGGCATTTCTTCAAACTAAAGACATTGAATGGTGGTACGCACTCCCAGCGTTGACCATCGGTATATTGTCTACCATGGTTTTAAATCTCAACAATATGAGAGATAGAATCAACGACCAGAAAAGCGGTAAACAAACACTAGTTGTTCGAATGGGTGGTGACTATGCAAAGCTCTATCATGTGGCGCTTTTCATTGTGGCTCTGATAAGCTCCTTAGCGTTTTGTATTCATTTTGATATGATAATAGGCTTAATGCTCTTACCCTTCATAATCTTGGCTTTACATGTAAAAAAAGTAATGGCAACAAAACTTGAAAAAGATTATGATCCAGAGCTAAAAAAAGTTGCGCTCTCTACTTTTTTGGTGAGTATTCTTTTGTTTATTTCTACCTTGATTTTCATTTAAAAGCCTTTCAGACTGACTATCTTTGCGGCCTAAACCAATGACATGTCTCGCTCAACAGGACTTTTAGGAATCGACATCGCATATCTAGTCGCGTTAATCGGAACCATGTTTAGTACTGCCTTTTTTATCTTAGGGCAGCGATTGAATATGTTGAGTCACGAGCATTTCTATCTCTTCTTTGACTTTTTTCCAGCTCTGTTTTTCTTTCTAAATGGTCTTACAGTGACCTTGACGATGAGAGATCGAAGAATAAGCAGTAGACGCTTGTTGTCTTACTTGAGCAAACGGGGATCTGTGCTCTTTTTAATCGGACTTGTGTTCGTACAAGTTTGGCCAATGAATGTGTTTATCGCTTCTGGAGCTTTTTATATGGTTGCACCGATTTTTTCACAATGGAATAATATCATCCTAAGATCACTAGCAGTGACTGCTGCTTTAGGCTCTATTGTTTTTCTTAATCTAGATGTTCATACAAGCGTTATCTATCAGAGGCTAAACTTGAGTGGCGCTGGATTTTCTGATTTTTTTGGGTTCATTTTTTTTAATGGCTACTACTCAGTGCTTCCATGGTTTACATTCTTCATTGCGGGAATGTTGTTTGGAAGAAGCAGCCTTCGTCCAAGAGGTTATTTTCCGCCAATAAACGTCGCAATGATTTTTTGTATACTCCTTTCCTTTATAGTTGAAAAGTTTTGTACCGATTTGTACGGAGTCAAAGATGCCCTAAATTCAATTAGCACTCCTATTCTTGGAAAGAAGTTATACTTGCCTGCGAATTTCATTTTCCAGATAGCAACTATTGTGTTAATAGTAAATTTATTGCTTCATGCCTTTAGGGGAGAGCAGCCTCGAAATCGTGTGAAGTTCCTTCAAGAATTTTCCTCATCAAAATACAGTATCTTTTTCTTTCATCTGTTTTTTAGCTTTTTACTTCTTATCATCTCTACTGGTTTTTTCTTTAGTAAAAAAACAGTTCTTCTTACCTCGTGTTTTTTTCTCATCTTCATCAGCCTTTTTACGGTTTATATTTGGAAAAAGAAGTTATCTAGCAACGCACCCATTGAATGGATTATAAAACGAATTTCAGGTTCGACCAAGAAATAGAATTTAGGATAATTCCATTTACGCTTCGGTTTAAAAAGCCAGCAAAGACTTCAAGGGATACCTTGACAGAGAGAGAAATTTTTTTTATTAAAATTTTCTATAAAAATAATCCTGAAGTTTATGGTTTGGGAGAATGTTCTCCAATCTACGGTCTTAGCCCTGAAGCTCCTTCAATCATTCAGACGACTTTGGAAGCTGAATTAGCTAATCTAAAATCTTCAAAAAGTATTGATTTCGGTAGCATTTCAGTTTCTTCTGTCCGTTTCTGTTTGGAAATGGCAATACTTGATTTGATCAATGGTGGTCAAAGACGCCTCTCTAAAGGTAGCTTCAATCAACCCATTCCAATCAACGGCCTCGTTTGGATGAACTCCGTTGAAGTAATGAAAAAAGACGGTTTAGATAAAATATTTGAGGGGTTTTCCACGGTGAAGTTTAAAATAGGAGCAGAAGATTTCAATGATGAATTGGAAATGCTACGAACCGTTCGTGAAAATTTTGATTCCGACCGAATAATCATTCGGTTGGATGCCAATGGCGCTTTTAATGCAAACAACGCACTTGAAAAAATACTCAAACTACATAAGTTTAATATTCATAGCATTGAACAACCTGTTGCGGCTGGAAATTGGAAGTTGATGAGCGAATTGGTTGATAATTCCCCAATCCCTATTGCCCTTGACGAAGAATTGATTGGTATTTCATCTTATGAAAAGAAAAGAGAATTGCTTGAGGCAATACATCCCTCATATATTGTGCTAAAGCCGATGCTTCATGGTGGAATTGGTGGTTGTTTGGAATGGATCTCCGCGGCGAAGGAAACCGGCGTTAAATTTTGGATTACTTCAATGCTTGAGTCATCGGTAGGATTGAACATCATCGCTCAATGGGTTGCTGAAATGAATGTAGAGCTACCGCAAGGTCTTGGTACTGGAGGTCTCTACGAAAATAATCTTCCTGCGGCCTGGGAAACAAAAAGTGGATATTTATACTTTAAAGGTCAAGAAGCTTTGGATCAAATTCAACTCTAAGCAATGGTAGTGCTCGATTTTTCTATGAGTGATGCGCAATTTCAAAATTGGATTGAAAAGTCCAACAGCGATTCACATATAGAGAATGAGGGCCGAATGATCATTCGGGAATGGCTCAATTCAAGTGAGGTAATTCGTTTTCATACAAGTGGTTCTACTGGCGAACCTAAACTAATAGAGTATCCTAAAGCTTGGGTGAAAGAATCGGTTTTGAAAACCGCAACTCATTTTAATCTAAGAAAAGGAAGTGTCGCACTTCATTGTTTACCACCCGCATTTGTCGCGGGAAAAATGATGTGGCTTAGAGCCTTCATAGAAAAATGGAAACTGGTTTTGATCGAGCCCAAAGCATATTTAGATATTCCTTCTAAAGAGTTTGACTTTGCAGCATTTACGCCTTTGCAGTTTGATCATTTATTAAAACAATCACCTCATAGCCTTAAAAGAATAAATACGGCCATCATCGGCGGTGGCGCAATTGGCGGTGAATTATTAAGAAAAATAAAGTCTCTCAACGTCAATGCTTACGCCACTTTTGGAATGACCGAGACCTTGACACACATTGCTGTATCTGATCTAAGCAAGATGGACGATCAAGTCATATTCAACCCATTTGAGGGGGTGGAAGTGGATATTGACCATCGACACTGTTTGAATTTAAAGATCAACTACTTTGATGGTTTACAAATTCAAACCAATGACATAGTTGAACTATTTGAAAATAATCGCTTCGCTTTTGTTGGAAGAGCGGATAGAATTATCAATAGCGGGGGAAAGAAAATTAATCCCGAATTGCTGGAAGCACGTTTGGAGAAGGTGCTAAGCAGCCCTTATTACCTCTGTGCATTGAAAAATGAACAGCTGGGTGAGGCATTGGTGCTCATGATTGAGGGTGAGAACAAGAATGATCAAACGGACTCATGGTTTGAAAACTGGGATAAATTGGAAAGGCCTAAATTTATTTTTTATAGAAAAAAATTCATGTACACCAACTCTGGCAAGGTGATTAAAAAATATTTTGAATGAAAAAAATAGTGTTTGCAAGCGCTAATGCGCATAAAATCGAAGAGGTCTCTCACAAGCTAGGAGGGCTGCCATTATTAGGATTGAAAGATATCAATTGCAATGACGATATACCAGAGACAGCATCAACCCTTGAGGGCAATGCGATTTTGAAAGCACGATATATCTGGGAAAGGTACAAGATACCAGTATTTGCTGATGATACAGGACTTGAAATTGCAGCATTGAATAATGAGCCAGGCGTTTACTCGGCGCGTTATGCGGGTAATCAAAAAGATAGCGCAGCTAATCGAAAGCTGGTTTTGGATAAAATGCAAAAGGAGGTATTTCGAACAGCCCGTTTTAGAACGGTAATCTGTTATATCCAAGATGGTCAAGAGTTTTTGTTTGAAGGAATCGTGGAAGGTCACATTCTTAGAGAAGAAAGAGGTACTCAGGGTTTTGGATACGATTCTATTTTCATACCAAAAGACAATAGCAGAACATTCGCTCAAATGAGTATTGAAGAAAAATCACTGCTGAGTCATCGCGCCAAGGCTTTGGAAAAATTCAAAAGATTTTTGGATAAATAAGCTCAAATTTTTTTTGACTATTTTGCGCCCCGTTACCAATTACAGACAAGAATGACGACCTATTTGGAATTCGAACAACCCATCAAGGAGCTTACTGAGCAAATCGAAAAGCTCAAAGAAAGCGAGAAGAAAACGGGCGTTGATGTTTCTGCTGCAATCGCAGATTTGGAGCGTGCCTTGGAACAAAAAACGAAAGAGATTTATGATAATCTGGATGCATGGCAGAAGGTTCAAGTAAGCCGTCATCCCGAGCGTCCCTACACCATACAATATATCGAGGCGATTACTGACAATCAGTGGATAGAACTGCACGGAGATCGCACTGTAAAGGACGATAAGGCTATGGTGGGTGGATTTGGCATGCTCGACGGTCACTCGGTAATGTTCATTGGCCAACAAAAGGGAATAAATACTAAAATGCGCCAATACCGCAACTTCGGTATGGCCAATCCAGAAGGTTACCGAAAAGCTTTGAGACTGATGAAGCTTGCCGAAAAGTTCAATAAACCTATCGTCACTTTCATCGATACTCCTGGTGCTTACCCCGGCTTAGAAGCCGAAGAAAGAGGGCAGGGGGAAGCAATAGCGCGCAATCTCTATGAAATGATGAGGTTCAAAGTTCCTGTGATCTGCGTTATCATTGGCGAAGGAGCTTCTGGTGGTGCCTTGGGTATAGGCATTGGAGATCGCGTCTTGATGCTTGAAAATACTTGGTACTCTGTTATTTCACCGGAGTCATGCAGCAGCATTCTCTGGCGCACTTGGGATCAAAAGGTAACTGCGTCGAAAGCGTTGAAGCTCACTGCAAATGACATGTTGTCAAATAAGCTCATCGACGGTATCATAAAGGAGCCACTCGGAGGTGCCCATGCAAATCGCGAAGAGATGTTTGGAATCATGAAAGCTGAACTTTTAAAACATCTTTCGGAGCTTAAAGCATTGGATGCCAACGAGAGAGTGAATCAAAGAATTGAAAAGTTCTGTGCGATGGGAGTGGTGGTAAATTCTTAAAATCTGTCAAGAATTATTCACAAATCAAAAAATACTAGGTTAATAAAGTAATCAAGATTAATCTTGCACCCCTTGTAGAAAGGCGCATATTGATTAGCTTTGCACCAAATTTTTAACAAAATAAACAATTAATTCTATTAGCATGAAAAAGAGTAACTTCTACGTTGTTGTCGTAGCAGTAGTAGCCGGACTGATGCTTTCAGCTTGCGGCGGTCTCAAGAAAATGGAAAAATACATCAAGGAACTTGGTGCTACCTCAAGCCCAAATCCTTTGGAAGTGCATGGAGATAGCATCGAAATCAACATCAGCGGTAAATTCCCTGAGAAGTATTTCCACAAGAAAGCCATTGTTGAGGCAACTCCAGTGGTAGTTTACCCAGGTGGTGAATCAAAATTCAAAATGCAGGGTTACCAAGGCGAACAGGCTGCTGGTAACTACGAGAAGATTCCATTCAAAACAGGAAAAAGCTTTAGTTACACAGATAAAATTGCTTACGTACCAGGAATGGAAGATAGCAAAGTGGAATTACGCATCAATGGCCGTCAAGGTTCAAAGTCTGCGACATTCCAACCTGTGCCAATTGGAACTGGTGTAATCACCACTCCATACCTTTTGAAAGGCGACGACAAGGTGGTTTCAGCTACTGATAAGTTCGTTCGCGTACTTCCTTTCTCTACCTCAGCGGAAATCAACTTTGACTACAACTCTTCTAAATTGAAGCCAGCAGAATTGAAAGATGCAGATATCACTGCTTTGATGAGCTTCATGGATTCTGTTGCAAAGAACCCCAAGATCGTTATCACCAGCATCGAATTCGTATCTTACGCTTCTCCAGAAGGTGAAATTTTCTTGAATGATGAGCTCGCAAACGAAAGAGGTGCTGTTGGTCAGCAAGTTCTTGTAGATTACCTCAAGAAGTCTAAAATGGACACTCAGTACGCTTCAATGATGAAAGTTACTGCTAAAGGTGAAGACTGGGACGGTTTCAAAAAGGCTATGGAAGCTTCTGCAATCGCTGATCGTGATATCATCGTTCGTATCCTTCAAAAGACTTCTGATCTTCAAGCAAGAGAGCAAGAAATCAAGAACATCAGCAAGACGTATACTGAAATCCAAAAGGATATCTTCCCATCACTTCGTCGTTGTACAATCGTAATCAACTACAACCTCGAAGGTTATAGCGATGCTGAACTCGTTGCTATCGGTAAGTCAAACCCTTCTTCATTGACTTATGAAGAGGCTTTGAAAGCTGGTTCATTGACTGAAGATTTAGCTACTAAGGCTTCTATCTATCAAGCCGCAGCTTCCAAGCCTGGCGCTGATTACAGAGCTGCAAACAACCTTGGTGTTGTATATTACATGCAAAACAAAGTGAAGGATGCAGAAACGCAATTCAGCAAGGCTTACGGTATGTCTAAGACTACTGAGACAAGCTGCAACATGGGTGCTGTAACTCGCCTCAAGGGTGACCGCAAAGGTGCTATGAAGTATCTGAACGAAAGCAGCGCTGCTGAAGCGAAGTACAACAAGGGTCTCATCAATATTCAAGATGGTGATTACTCTAGTGCTGTTAGCAACATTGGCTCTTTCAATACTTTCAACACAGCTTTGGCGAAGTTGCTCAACAAAGACAACGGTGGTGCTCAGTCTGCTATCGCAGCTAGCAATGATTCATCAGCTCTTGCTGATTACCTCCGTGCTGTTATCGCTGCTCGCAGCAATGACGCAGCTGGTGTGGCTTCGAACTTGAAGAGCGCTATCCAAAAAGACAGCTCTTTGAAAGAAAAGGCCCTCAAAGACCAAGAGTTCCGCAACTTCAAGGATGCGTTGAACTTCTAATTAGAACTATTTCTTAGAATATAGAAACTGCCCCGACATTGTTCGGGGCAGTTTTGTTTTACACCGGCGCGAAAATTCGCAATTCGGGATTCACAATTCACAATTCGGAATTCGGGATTCACAATTTGGAAATCAAGTTCTAATTTCCTTGTTCCTAAAATCCCTTGTTCCTTGTTCTCGTTCTTGTTCTCGTTCTCGTTCTCGTTCTTGTTCTTGTTCTCGTTCTTGTTCTCGTTCTGGTTCTCGTTCTCGTTCTTGTTCTCGTTCAAAAAAAAACGGCGACCTCACCAGAAGTCGCCGCTTTCGTAATTCAAGTATCTTAATGTTATATCTTCCAGCTCAAACCAAGGCCAATAATGCTCTTCGTTTGAAGTCCGGGGCCAACATTGGTTGGTGCTCCCGTGGTTTCATCTGTTTCTTTGATGATTTGTGTATTGTCATCATAAATCAAATGGGTGAAAATCGTACAAGTAAGGAATGAGTTTACTTTCATTGAAATCAAGTTTTCCCAGCTCACGTCGACATTTTGTGGATCTTCCAAGTAGTTAGAGAATAATTCCAACTTCGATGTCCAATTTACGTTTTCTACCAATGGCGTTGCATATTGCACACGCGCATAAGCACCCATTTCTGTTCTGAAGTTCTCGCCGCTGCCTGCGATTACGAGACCGTTTGCATCGAATTGACGCTTTACACCAAAGGCCCCTGCATCTGCGAGGTCTTGGTCCATCACGATGATACCACGATAGGTGATAGGCGAAATGAATGCACTCAATTTCGCATTCGGCTTATAGTCCATACCGACAGATGCTAGCACCCAACCAGGAGCTAAGAAGTCTGAAATCTTAGTATTCCAATCTGGAAGGCCATTGCTAAGTGGTGCAAAACCTGGGGCAAATTGTGTCTTGAAGTTCACAAGACCAGCAAAAAACCATTTTTCAGAAGCTTGTCTTCCGTACTTGCTGGTAATGTCGATTTTATCATCTGTCTTAATGGCTCGCGAATCCAATCCTTGCAAAAGAACACCATATGCAACATCCAATGAGTTGTCCCAAGCGTGTTTGCCTTTTCTGTAGTTGGCGAAATAAGAAAATAATCCAGTGGTGCTGATAGAATTGTTACCACCCGCGGCCCATTGATTCAAATAAGTAAACGTCGTATTGAATCCAATCGTTCCGCCACGAGTCCACTTGAGCGTGTCGTTATCGGCGGCTAAGGTTTTCATTGCCTTCTCTTCGTTGGCTGTGGGATTGGTTTGAGCTACCGCAGAGTGGGCAGCAATAAGGATGGCTGCTGCCACAACAGTTTTTCTAAACATTATTTATGAGGTTTTGGTTAAAGGCGCAAATTTCAGGAACAAGTTGTAATAAATAAGTTATAGAAATCATAATATCCTTTGATTAGCCTCGTCTTTACGATATTCGCATCTACAATGAACCTAGAATATCCAGCTAAAATTATTCTCGCTTGGGCTGAAGCCATCAAAGGAAATCGTGATATACGCGATTGGCTTATGACGAATGGCTATCCTGAATTGGGACTTTTTGTTTTTGCACTGCACAACAAAGAAGAAGCGCGACAATGGCTCATTGAAAATGGGCATCCACACTTGATGGCGCTGATAAATGGGGCAGAGGGAAATAAAAACGCTATTCTGTGGCTGCGCAAATTCAATTTGGACGTACTAGAGAAAATGGCCCTCGTCGGCGATAATGACGAAAATGCGCTATTGTGGCTGCTGGAAAATAATTGGCCAGACTTCGCCAAGGTGGCCATTAATATCAGGGCTGTTAAAAATGAAATAGATCAAAACAATAACGATATTCATCGCATTTCCCCTGATTAAGCTTGTTGTCCTTACTTTTGAAGTCAATTACGTATTATGGTTGAACCCATTATTTTTTCTTTGAAAAATGGTATTCGCGTTGTACACCAACCCCTCGACAGAGAGGTGGCACATTGCGGTATCATGATCGCCGCGGGCAGTAGAGACGAACTTGAAGACGAACACGGCCTTGCGCATTTCATGGAACATTGCCTATTTAAAGGCACTAAAAAAAGAAAGACTTTCCATATCCTCAGCCGCCTCGACGCAGTGGGAGGAGAGATCAACGCCTTCACAGCTAAAGAAGAAACGTGGATTCACGCGAGTTTTCTGAAAGAGGATTACGAAAGAGCGATTGAACTCATTGCTGATATTTCATTCAATGCCGTTTTTCCAAAAAAAGAAATTGATAAAGAAAAAGAGGTCATCATTGATGAGATCAATTCCTACAAAGATTCTCCCTCCGAGATGATCTTTGAAGATTTTGATGAGCGTCTCTTTGGCAAACACCCCATGGGTAAGACGATTCTCGGCACCGAAGAGTCTGTCAAAAAACTCACAGGCGCGCACCTCACTAGTTTTAGAAAAAGAAATTTTACTTCAGATAATTTGATCTTCGCTTCGGCTGGGAAAATTGATCTTCAAAAGCTGACTTATTTTTTAGAAAAATATTTCGGTGAACACAAACTGCCTGCCGGTAAGGTGAAGAGAAAGGCTTTTAAAAATTATAAGCCCTTCAACGAGACAGTCTTGAAAGATATCCATCAGGTGCATTATGTGATGGGCACCAAGACGTATGATTACAATGACAAAAAACGCCCTGGTTTGAGTCTGCTCAATAATATACTCGGTGGTCCGGCGATGAATAACCGCTTGAGTTTAAATATCCGCGAAAAACACGGCATCGCTTATCACATCGACTCTACGTATGCCCCGTTTTCTGACACAGGAATTTTCTCGATTTACCTTGGAACAGATAAAAACAATCTCGCGAAAAGTCAGGCTTTGATTTCAAAAGAATTGAATAGTCTGGTTGAAAAACCGCTGACCGACCGCCAGCTAAAAGAGGCGAAAAAACAAATCATTGGTCAAATCGCGCTTGCCCAAGATAGCGGCGCTGCGATTATGTTCAACCTCGGCAAAAGCTTACAGCTATTCAATCGTATCGACTCGCTCGAAGATGTATTCAAAAAAGTGGATGAAATGACTGCTAAGCATCTACAAGAGATTGCTGAGGAAGTTTTTGACCCCAAGCAGATGAGTCATTTAATTTATAGTTATGCATAAGTTTTTTCACTTTTCATAAAAAAAAGCCCTCAATCGAGGGCTTTTGTATTTTTAGTGAGAATGTCCGTCTCCTTCGTGATGGTCATGTCCATCACCTTCATGATGTTCGTGTCCGTCACCTTCGTGATGCTCATGGTTGTGCTCTGAAGGCTTATACCCTTCGATCATGATGCCATCAGCCATAAACGCAATGCCTTCTTTTGGTTCTGTAATAGCTGCGATTTCTTCTGCAGATTTACCCGCATCTTCTGCATAGTGCTTCAAATCTTCCACTGGAGTCACTTCGCGGAATGCCCAGCCACTCACAGTACACTTCAAGTCAGCAGCTCCGCTGGTGGGAACGAAAAATCCATAGTCCTTCATTCTAACCATAATGGTCTCACCATTGGCGAGTTTTACATCCATCCAACATCCTTTTTTGCTGCATGTTTCTTCAATTACACCGGTGAACTTTACTTGCACGCTGTCCTTTCCATTGAGCATGGTAGCAATGCTATCCACAGGAATGGCGCCGCTTGGGTCAAACTGTGCCCCGTAAAAATTAGCCTCTGTTTTATTTTCATTGGCTGCATGATTATGATTGCTATGGTCACAGCCTCCCATCATCAATGATGCTGCGATGAAGAAAAAGTAATTTTTCATTTGTATTAAATTATTGGATGCGAATTTATGAATCAACTGACTTAGAATCTTTGTTTTACATTTTTTTTATGATGAATTCTGTCCTTCTATTTTGAGCGCGACCTTCCTCAGTGGCATTATCTGCCATCGGTTTTGTTTCTCCATAACCTTTGGAAGTAAGCCTTTTTCCTTCGACTCCTTTCGAAACGAGGTATTTCATCACTTCATAGCTTCTCTCCATCGACAGAGCGAGGTTAGCGTCATCGTTGCCCACGTTATCCGTGTGTCCCGCTATTTCAATCGAAATACTTGGATGATCAATGAGATATTTGGCGAATTCATCCAAGATCAACAATGATTTATTATCAATCTCAGCTCGTGAGGTCGCATAATAAATATCATTGATAACAAAAGATTTTCCTGTTTCAGACACATCCGCGCTCATGTTGAGTTTGGCTACTACTGGCGGCTTGGTGTCTTCTTTTCGCGCCACTACTTTGGTGTTGAAGGCTACGTCATCTCCGGTAACCGCTACTAAAATATCCTCCTTTTTATCCATCTTTACCACAGCAGCATACTTTCCATCATCATTGTTCACCTTCACTTTTTCGACCACATTGCTTTGAGCGTATTTGATTTCAACATTCGCATTATTGGGAATTTCGCCACTTTTTGTTTTCACCTCTCCCTTCAAAATCATCACTTTCTCGGGCTTTGCTTTCTCGGGCATTTTGAATTCATACACATCCCAACCTCTTTGATTGTTGAGGTTTTGTGCGCCAAAATAGGCCACGTCGCCATCACTGGCTACCACAATTCCCAACTCATCTTTTTCTGAATTAATAGGATATCCAATGTTGATAGGCTCGGAAAAACTTCCGTCTTCTTTCATTTTACAGTAGTAAATATCCAATCCTCCCACTCCTGTGTGTCCATCGCTCGAGAAGTAGAGCGAGCGACTATCACTGTGCATATATGGCGCTTTGTCGCGACCTTTGGTATTGATGCTCGGTGGAAGCGGCACGGCTTGTCCCCAACTGCCATCCGCTTGTCTTTTACTCATAAAAATATCCGTCGTATAATTCCCATCCGCGTCCTTCATACACTCAGCTCTGGCCGCGGCAAAAAACAAATACTGCCCGTCACCACTGAGGGAGGGTTGTGACTCCCAACCGTCACTATTCACAAGGCTGCTGAGCTCTTCGAGTTCTGACCACACATATTTTTTCTCCCCAGTTTTTTCATCGGTAGTCAAAGAATATTTGGCACTGAAAAGATCAAAATTCTCGGGCAATTTTGGTTTCGGATTTTTCTTTGCTATGATGAGTTCTTTGTTATCCACCGAAATCGTCGCACCACCAATATTATCTCCCAAATTGAAAGGGGGAGGAAGAGGACTGCCATTATCAAAAACCGCATTGATATCAGGGCGCATGCTCCAGGTGAACTCTTCCACAATCTTTGCCGTGAAATCTCCTTTCGCTTGTCGCTCGAACTTTCTGGTGTAAAACATAATCTCACCATCTGGCGATATGAGCGGCAAGTAATCATCGCTGGTGCTCGACACACCCGCTACTTTGATGGGCTTGAACTCTATATTTCCACCATAGATTTCTTTGTACTTCTTGATAGAAGGCAGTGCCTGAGATACTTCGTCGTATTTCTTTTGATAGTCTTTTTCAAACTTAGTAGGATCGCTGTCGGGAAAACGTTGGAACTTTTCAAAATACGCCATTGCATCATCATAGCGCTTCTCTGCATAGGCCATGGCACCTAGGAAATAATAAGGTTCTGAATGATATTCAGCGCAGTTCTCAATCAATTTTTCCAGATGCCTTTTTGCAAGTCCAAAATCTGACCCTGATCGCTTTGCTCTTAAAAATTCAAGCTCACCCGCCCTTTGAAGACAAGGCATGCAATTGGGATCTTCTTCCAAGGCTTTGTCTAAAAACTCAGTGCGCTGTGGCTGGTCGTATTTTTTAGTGTCTTTACTTTGTTCAAAATACTTGAGCGCTTTGCCCGCCGGTTCTGCGGTACAGAGGTCTTGACCAATAGAAATCGTGCTGCTGAAAAGCACGGAAATGACGATAAAAAAACTCTTCCTTTTCAATGAAATCTCTCTTTGCGGTTTGTCCGAAAGTTATGCATTTTTTTATGAAAAAAAAGAAGATTTCTTTTGTTCTTTTGCTACATGAAGTATAGAAGATTAGGAAAATCCGGATTGCAAGTGAGCGAACTTTCATTCGGTTCGTGGATCACCTTTGCCAATCAGATTGAAAATGGTATTAGTGAAAAATTGATGGATATCGCCTACGACGCGGGTGTCAACTTCTTTGACAACGCAGAAGTTTACGCCGCAGGAAAAAGCGAAGAGGTGATGGGGGATATTTTGAAGAAAAAAGCTTGGGCACGCGACACGTACATCGTCAGCAGCAAGGCCTTCTTTGGTGCAGGTGGCAAACTGCCCACCCAGCGCGGGCTTCATCGCAAACATTTGGTAGAAGCGTGTGAATCTGCTCTCAAGCGATTGCAGGTAGATTATCTCGATTTATATTTCTGTCACCGTCCTGATAAAGAGACGCCGATGGAGGAGACGGTGTGGACGATGCACCAACTCATCATGCAGGGTAAGATTCTCTATTGGGGCACATCCGAGTGGAGCGCACAGGAAATAATGGAAGCGCACATGGTAGCACAGCGCTACAACCTCATCGGTCCCACGATGGAGCAGCCGCAATACAATATGCTCACGCGTCGCAAGGTGGAGGTGGAGTACGCTCAAATCTACAAAACAGTAGGTCTAGGTACCACCATTTGGTCACCACTCGCCAGCGGATATCTTACAGGAAAATATATTGGTCAAAAGCCCACCGATTCTCGTCTTCAGCGCGATGAACTCAATTGGCTCGCCGAACGCACATTCACCGAAGAAAATGAAAATCGCGTGATGCGTTTGCAAGAGTTGGCGCGAGATTTAGGTATTTCTCTTCCCAAACTCGGCGTAGCGTGGTGTTTGAAAAATCAAAATGTAAGCACCGTTATTCTCGGTGCAAGCAAGCCCGACCAACTCGTGGAAACACTTGCTGCCGCTGATGCTGTGGATCTTTTGACAAATGAAGTGATGGAAAAAATTGAGGACATTCTTCAAAACAAACCATCACATCCACCATACTGAGCGATATGAGAATAGACATACTGACCATATTGCCGCGCTTGCTAGACGGGCCTTTCGCAGACTCCATCTTGGAGCGCGCACAACAAAAAGGCATTTGTGAAATTCATATTCACAATATCCGCGATTACAGCACGCACAAACAAAAACAGGTCGATGACTATCAATTTGGCGGCGGCGCAGGCATGGTGATGATGATTCAGCCCATCGCAGATTGTATCGACAAATTGAAATCAGAAAGACAGTATGATGAGATCATCTATCTGACTCCTGATGGCGAAAGACTCGATCAAAGAATTTGCAATTCACTTTCATTGAAGGGCAATCTTATGATGATTTGCGGCCATTACAAAGGCATCGATCAGCGTTTGCGCGATCACTATGTAACGCGTGAAATCTCGATTGGTGACTATGTATTGAGCGGTGGCGAACTAGCAGCAGCAGTGCTCGTAGATAGTGTGGTGCGCCTCATTCCGGGAGTAATGAATGATGAGACTTCTGCGCTTACCGATTCTTTTCAAGACAATCTCCTCGCACCGCCTGTTTACACGCGACCAGCAGAATACAACGGCTGGAAAGTGCCCGACATTCTCCTCTCTGGCAATACACCAAAAGTAGAGGAGTGGCGCATGGAACAAGCGATAGAGAAAACAAAACAACGAAGACCCGACTTGATCGAATGAGTCAATACAGCGCACCACTGGCCGAACGTATGCGTCCGCAAAATCTTGATGATTATGTTGGACAAAAACATCTTGTAGGTAAAGATGCCGTGTTGCGCAAAGTCATAGAAAGCGGTTCCATTCCAAGTATGATTTTATGGGGGCCACCGGGAGTGGGCAAAACGACATTGGCGCTGATCATGTCACAATTGTTGAAGCGCCCTTTTTATCAGTTGTCTGCCATCAATGCAGGCGTGAAAGATGTAAGAGAAGTGATAGATCAAGTGAAGGGCGCAGGCATGTTTTCGAAGGGTGCGATTTTGTTTATCGATGAAATTCATCGTTTTTCAAAAAGTCAGCAAGACTCGTTGCTTGGCGCGGTAGAGCGCGGTTTGATCACATTGGTAGGTGCCACCACAGAGAATCCCTCGTTTGAAGTGATCTCGGCATTGTTGTCTCGCTGTCAAGTTTATGTGCTGAAACATTTAGAGAAGGAAGACTTACTTGGACTCGTGCATCAAGCCTTGCAAAAGGATGAATTAATGAAGCGACGAAATGTAGTCGTGGAAGAATATGAAGCCTTGTTGCGCCTCAGCGGCGGCGACGCGCGCAGATTGTTGAACATATTAGAACTCGTGGTGAATTCATTGCCCGAAAGGGAAGATCGCATCACCAATGATAATGTGGGAAAAATAGTACACGCCAACATGGCCATGTACGACAAGAGCGGAGAGATGCATTATGACATCATTTCTGCATTCATCAAGTCCATTCGCGGCAGCGATCCGCAAGCGGCGGTATATTATCTCGCCCGTATGGTAGAAGGGGGAGAAGATCCGAAGTTTATCGCCCGACGCCTGCTCATTCTCGCCGCCGAAGACGTAGGACTTGCCAATCCCAACGCCTTGTTGATGGCCGATGCCACGTTTCGCGCCGTTGAAAATATCGGCTGGCCCGAGTCACGCATCTTGTTGAGTCAATGCACTATTTATTTGGCCACGAGTCCCAAGTCAAATTCGGCCTATGTCGCCATTGACGACGCCATTGCTGAGGTGAAAAAATCGGGCGATGTGCCCGTGCCGTTGGCATTGCGAAATTCTCCAACGAAATTGATGAAAGAATTGGGATACGGCGCCGAGTATCAATACAGCCACAACGGACAGGGCAATTTTATCTATCAAGAATTTTTACCCGAAAGCCTCTCCGGCACGGTCTTCTACAAACCCGCCAACAATTCCAAAGAGGAGCAGATTAAGCAGTGGCTGGACGCGAGGTGGGGGGAGAAGTATATAATAAGATAATAGGGTAATAGGGTAATAGGATAATAGGGTAATAGGGTAATAAGATAATAAGATAACTCGATTGGTGGATTGAAATAGGTTTATCCACGGTCTGCATCGCCCCTTCGACAGGGCTCAGGGCATGCCTTCGACTCCAAAAATTATCATCGCTTACTCTCGATAATTTTTTTCGCTCAGGGACCGGATTGCCTAGTATCAAAAAAAGGCCAAAAAAGAGAAGGTGTGGGAAAAGGCAGTTTTCCAACACCTTCTCTTTTTTGCCCAACCTCTTAGTTTTTGCAATGGTATTAACCGGTCCCTGAGCGAAGTGAATCAACAAGCGAAAGCGCAGTTGATGAACGGAGTCGAAGGCACGCCCTGAGCCCTGTCGAAGGGGTGGTGCAGGCCGTGGAGAAAGTTAATTTCTCGTTCTAGTTCCCGCCGCGCCCCTTTGGGCATACGCGTCAACTTAAGATTGTAATTTCCATCATTTGTTGGAAGTTGAGTCGCTTTCTTTTGTCGTAGCATGAAGTTTTAATTAACTTAAGAATGAGTTTTTCTTCTTCGATGGATCGGTGGTTGGAAGACTCATTG
>JBKCOM010000146.1:0-2519 GCA_046309775.1 Flavobacteriales bacterium | reverse complement strand
TCCTCGCCTGTAATAGCATTGTAGCATACAATATAATTTCTGCGATGTGAGCCAATTAAAAGCCGCGAGAAACTAACATATAGCAGAGAGTCATCAATGATGAAAGAAGTGGGCGAACTAAAATCGTAATCGAGTTCGATAGTAAAGCTATCTAGTAATTCTCCCTCACTAGAATATCTTGACATATCCAGCTCATTCCATGGGATGTTACTGCCTGTATAACCCAATATTATGTCTCCGTTACCCAATTCTCCACCACCCCAACCTTGCAAATTAGGATCTTGGATATCGTCGACTTCCCATACTGCATCAAGATTTTCATCTAATTTTATAATATCTGCTCCAGTGCCTATGTGATTCCCAGCAAGAACATAACCCCCATCTTGTGTTTTGAAAAAACCTCTATTCCAAACGATAAAATAATCACCTTGACTAAAGTTAAATTGATGTTTCAGCTCGTTGAAATTACCGTTTTGATCTATTTTCAAATAGCCTAGCTTATAATTAGACCCGTCCAAAGTATATCCGGAGGGCACATAATATTCTCCAGTTGCAATGTTTTCTTCTACGCCAATTGCCGCACCCATGGATACACCATCATTCAAGTACACATTGTTAAACTGCGCCGTTAGGCGCAGTTCAACGATGCAAAGTAATATGAGTGTTAAATATTTCATCATCTTATAACAATGAAGGATTTATTCGAAGTTTGATCTTGTGAAATCAATTCCAAGGTGTACTGCCCATTTGCCAAATATTGGACATTGATGACCATGTTCCTTTCCGATTTTGAAACTATTTCAATTCGGCATTGACGGCCAAAAGAATCTACACATCGATACGAACAGTCTAACAGATTGATATCAGAAGTTTCGATTTGTAATATCTCTGATGTTGGGTTGGGAAACAACTCAAAAGCAACAGGAGATTCGTTGTTTTGTCTTTTGGGTTTGGCAGAACGCAACTCACGTGGCAACTCGTCATAATGCAAGTCACCATGATGTGGTACTGAAACAAAAAGATCATGGATGGCAATTGCCATGCGATAGGTAAGAGGATACTCTGGCACGATGAAATCTTTAGCAAATCCGCTATAACTCGCTTGAAGAGAAAAAGGAGAAATTCCATTCATTTCAGCCTGCTCTACCAGATTATAAAGTAAAGTCAAATCCTTGTATTCATGGGTATCTTCCTTGAGGTTTGCAAGCAAGTCCGAAATTGAAGTGTTCAATTGTGACCAGTCCATGGTTTTCATGGCTTTGAGCAGTATGCTTCTTGCGGGATTAAGTGCATAGCCCTCTTCTCTTAACGTTGTTAGAATAGAATCTTTATTTGTAAGTGTGCTGTCTAGTCTCACGCTTATATATTCCATAAAAAGTTGTTGACGATAATCACTTAAGGCTTGATTCAATTCTATTTGTAGCATTTCTTTTTCATCAATTATATTCATTGCCGTATAAATGGAATCTTTCTCCCAGGTGGAAAGTGGCTCTTCCAATTCCTCCAACTTTAACAACACATCCCCGTTTTTTAGCGAGCTTGCGTTGCTCACCAAAATAGAAATCAGCATTGATCGCGGGATGTCTTGCTCCTTTTGTAGCACTTCCAAAATATTTTCTGTACTAAGAGCGGGACTTATCTCTATTAGTTCATTATAGCGATAGAGAAGATTATTAACATTTATGCCTTCGATTTGATCTTTATAATAATCAGTTTGTCCATCATCTTTGTAGTTGTCCAACTCCATTTGCTTATCCAATACGTTTTGGAGTAATTGTGATCTGTTTTGAAAGGAAAGAGTGGTTCCGCACTGAGGGTTGGATGAGGGAACTATAATTGTGGTGACACCCGAAATTTGCTGATTGTTATTGAAAATTTCTGAAGCCCTTGGTCGGAACTGGTGAGAACCAACATTCACGGCTAGTATACGTCTTCCTGTTGAGAAAATAGAGTTGGTATTTATCGGGAATATATTCGACCGACTGGTAGAGTTATTTACAAATATATTCGAGTTAATTCCAGCGTTTAAATTATTGCTATTGGCATTGATCTCCAAGTGTCTGCGATTGGTAATGAAATCGTTGCAGGATAGGATTGTGCCGTCCTGAAAGGTTGTTCCTGTATTCCTATTCACGTTAAAGCTCCTAAATCCAAAGGTGTTTCCACGAAATTCATTCTCGTGTATTTTAATGTCTGCTGCACCGCAATTATTAACGTAGCAACCCACGCGCATATTTGCGTCAACGGAGCTTGACAAAAAGAAAGTGTTGTACTGAATTATTGCCGACCCGCATGCATTCAAATAAAGGCCATAAGCTGGTCCAGAATGAACCGCAGGATAAGTTGGGTCTGTTGGATTGGTGGGGTTCAGCGTGTTGTCTTGGGTAAAATTACTCCAGATTCCATTGACATTTACAAAGCTTGGAGGTATTTCAATAGTAATGGAAGGTGCGGTATTAAGATTTTGAAATCTACAATTTCGAACAGTACTTATATCGGCCCATAGCGTGGCATAAATC